>NZ_JAXDSU010000090.1:0-28097 GCF_034090325.1 Anaerococcus porci | reverse complement strand
GTAGATGATATTTTCCTGTTGCTTCCATCGTTATTTTTACTTCTTTTAATTTTTCTAGTTTCTTTAATAATTCTTCGACTTTACTTTTGTTTAGGTAAACATCAAATGGTTTCCAGATTATTTTGCTTCCTTGTTCTAATGAACAAACTGTAATTTTATCCTTTGATATGTCTATTCCTACAGATATCATGGTTTTCCTTCTTTCTTTTTTCTTTTGTAGTTTCTACCTGCACTATTACACTCATTTTAGCTTGTGACACGGACGTTTTGCCCTACCTGCTTAACCGAATATTAATAATGAAATGGTAGTTGACAGTTTTATTGTCGGATGTTTTAACCCTAAAAGACTCTCGTCATACTACTTCTTCATTATACAAAAATAGTGCAAGATAGGAATTACTTCCTTTCTTACACTATTTATGGTACTAAAAAGACCCTAAGAAATTTTTCTTAGAGTCTTACTTATCTGTCTTATAATTTTTTTACCTAGCCTCTCTTTTCAGAAAGGTAAGAGTTATTTTTAGAAACTTGTTTTTTGCTTAGTGGATATAAAAATAGTACTACAAGTCCGCCTAAGCCTAGGGCTATGGCTGGTATCAAGGTTGCTATATTGTAGATTCCTACTGCAACTTCTGGCGTTTGGGTTGCTGCTCCTTGTACAAATCCAATTGAAGCTAAAGCAAATCCACCTAGTCCTCCTGCGAAAGCTTGGCCTAATTTTCTTGCAAATGAGTAGATTGCGTATACTTTTCCATCATCTCTTACTCCATTTTTGATTTCAAGATCGTCTATAACGTCTGTAATCATGGCCCATGTTAGGGTATTGAATATTCCTAAGAATACATAGGCAAGTCCTGTTCCTGCTAAGAATATGTACATATTCTTAACTTTTAGTAAATATAGTATGAAAAATATAGCTGCTGATCCTAAAAGTCCTATTACTGTGGCTTCTTTTTTCCCTAATTTTTGTCCCATTTTCATGGCTATTGGTGCTGTTATAAGCATTGGAAGAGTTGTTACAAGTCCTGCAAGTGCTATTCCAGTTGAATCACCAAAGTAGGTTGAGTATACATAAGCGTTCATTGAACCTATTAAAAGCATTCCCAATAGTAGGCAAATTGACACTAGGATAATTGATAATAAGGATTTTTTGAAAATTACATTTCCAATTCCAGCAAGGGCGTTTTCGTTTTTTCCGCCTGATTCTTTTGCTATATTTACTCTTTCTGTTACAAATCCATAACATACAAAATAAGCCATTATTGCAAGTATACCATAAAGTCCTGCAACTAATGGGAATCTTCCCTCAAGTAGAACGTCAGGTTGACCTGCTGTTTTTTGATAAAGTATATATGGAGTTACAAATCCTATTATAAGTCCTGCAATTGTAGCTCCAAGTGTTCTAAAGGTTGATAGTTCTGTTCTTTGGTCAGGTTCTGGTGTAATTGCTGATGCCATTGATCCATAAGGAATATTTATAAAAGTATAACATAAAGATCCCCAAAGTATATAAGTTCCATACATTATTACAATTTTAAGTCCCATTGGTAGGTCTTTTAGGCCTGTTTGGAATAGTAAAAACCCTGCTACCGCCACTGGTATAGCCCCCCATTTAATAAATGGCCTAAATTTACCATCCTTGTTTCCTGGGAATTTATCTACTATTGTACCCATTCCAACATCTGTAAAGGCGTCTATTATTCTTGATACGAAAAATAGGGTTCCTACCATTTTTGGATCTATCCCCCATACATTTGTATAAAATAGCATCAAGAAACTTGAAACTAAGGTGAATGTAAAGTTATTCCCAACATCTCCCGCCGCATAACCAATCTTATCTTTTATTCCAAAAGGTTTTGTTCTTTTTTCCATTTTTATTTTTTCCTTTTCTTTTATATTTTTATTTTATTGAGATTTAGTCATCTCCTTCATTCTCTTTTCATGTAAAAATGTAGCATTTTTATAAACCTTATCTCTATTTAATGGATAATAAATATATATAAGTGCTGCTATTATTATAGTTACATCTGGGTCAAATTTAGTAGCAGGTGAATAGTTGATTATCTCAAGCAAAAATCCTGTAAGCCCACTTGCTGCTGCTTGACCAAGTTTTCTTGAAAATGAGAAAGCTCCATATATTGCTCCATCATCTCTTCTGTCTTTTAATACTTCCAAGTCATCTATTACATCTATAATCATTGCCCATGATGTTATACCTTGGAAGGCCATTCCTATTTGATATACTATTACAAAGCCTATAAATACTTCTGCATTTTTTAGTCTTGAGAAATATACTATAAAATAGGATATTCCTGCTAACAATAAACCAAATATAGTAACTTCCTTTTTGCCATATTTAGCTGATAATTTTGGTACACCGCTGCCATTAGTAAGGTTATCACCATTTGTGATGAACCTATAAAACTCATGGCCTTAACGTTGTTAAAGTAGTTTGGATAAAGGTATGAGTTCATTCCATTTACTGTCATTACTGATAGTAAGTAAAATAATGAAGCAAGAATTAGCCCTATTAAGGCTCTCGATGAAAACATAACCTTAAATGTTTGTATAAATGAAATTTTTTCTTTTGATACTGGTATCTTGACTCTTTCTGTTGTTAGGTAGAAGCATAAAAGTAGGTTATGATTGCTATTATTAAACAAAATAGAGCAAATTTACTCATTGCTGCTCCTGAAAGAACTTCATTTCCAGATTTATTTGTATAGTAGACAAACATAGGTCCTACTACCGCTATTACAAATTGTCCTAATTGGGAACATATAGTCCTCCATGTAGAAAGCTCAGTCCTATGATCTGGGTTTTCACTTACTTCTGATGCCATTGATCCATAAGGGATATTTATGGCTGTATATGAGATAGAGCCCCAAAGTATGTAGGTTACATACATCCATACTACCTTTAAGGTCATTGATGCATCTTTAAACCAAACCGGATATAACAAGAATTATGCAAGAGCTACTAGGCCTGCAACTCTTCTTATCCATGGCAAGAATTTACCATCTTTTGTTGGTGGTGTCCTATCTACTATTTGTCCCATACCTATGTCTGTGAAAGCATCTATTACCTTGGAGAAGCATCATTGCTCCTATAGCTCCAGGAGAAACTCCCATAACATCTGTATAAAATTTCATAAAGAATACTGAAGAAAGAGCAAAGGAGAATCCATTTCCCAAATCCCCAAACATGTATCCTAATTTATCCTCATACCAAAAGGTTTTATTTTTGATTGCATGAAATCTTCCTTTTCTATATATTTGTATCAAGCTTTATGGCTTCTTTTTGACATAATAGGCAAAGTTCTTGTGCCTTGAATATGTGCTCTTGTGTCATGGCTTCTTCTGTGCCGTTAATACAGTCTAGAATCATTTGACCAAAGAATGGAAATCCAACTTTCCCATTTACCTTATAATGGTGCTCTCCCTCGCCATCTACTAAAAATACATGATCTCCTGTGGCTTCTTCTCCTACATTTGTGTATTTTCTAACTTCAATTGAACCTTTTGTTCCTGTTATAAATGTCCTACCATCTCCCCAACTTGAAAGTCCTTTTGGTGAAAACCAGTGAACTTTATAGAAGAATGTTGCGCCATTATCTCCAACTAGTGTTGCATCACCATAGTCTTCTAATTCTGGAACATCAGGATTTGCGTAGTTTCCCACCTTAGATGAAATAACCTTTGCATTTTCATTTCCTGTATAATACAGGAATTGCTCTATCTGATGGCTCCCTATGTCTGTAAGAATTCCTCCATATTGTTCTTTTTTAAAGAACCAGTCTGGACGAGATTCTTTGTTTAAACTATGTGGTCCAAAACCTGTAACTTGAATTACCTTTCCTATCTTTCCTTCTTTTATAAGTTCTCCTGCAAAGATTGCTCCTTCTACGTGTAGTCTTTCAGAAAAGTAAACAAAATACCTTCTACCTGTTTCTTTTTGGACCTTTCTTGTTTCTTCTAATTGCTCTAGTGTTGTAAAGCCTGTCTTATCTGTAAAATAGTCTTTTCCTGCTTTCATAACCTTATTTCCAAGCTCAGACCTAAGGTTTGGTATAGCTGCAGCTGCAACCATTTTTATAGAAGAATCTTCAAGGATTTCTTCTAGGCTTTCTGCTCTTTTTGCTTCTGGAAATCTTTCTAAGTACTCTTCTATCTTTTTAGGATCTTTATCATATACGTAAACTATGTTGGCACCAGCTTCCTTTAGGCCATTGGACATACCATAGATATGTCCATGGTTAAGGGCTGCTATTGCTACAGGAAACTCACCATCTTTAACTACTTTGTTGGCCTTTCCTTTAGGTGCATAGTTCATCCCATCTTTTTTATTGATTGCCATTAGAATAAGTCCTTAAATCCATTATCCACTAACCAATCATAGGAGATTTTAAGTTCATTAAATGGATCTCTACCATAAGACATATCTTGTTCTACTAGTAGGTATCTGCATCCTGATTCTATAGCTTGGTCTGCAATTTCTTTTAATGGAAGAGAACCTTGACCTAATGGTGCAAATCTTGCCCTATTATCAAATGATTGTCTGAAAGCATTCACATCTGTTTGCATAAGTTTTAGATCATCTTCAGTAAGTGGCATTACTTCATAGTCTTTAAGATGAACGAGTTCTACCTTTCCAGCATATTTTTTGAGGATATTTACAGGATTTTCTCCTCCCTTTTGTACCCAATGCACATCAAGTTCAAATCCTAATTCTGGAGCGTTTTCTGCAATTATATCTAATAAGTATTTTCCATCATATTTTACAAATTCTACATGGTGATTATGGTAGTAAAGTTTTATTCCTTCGTCTTTAAGTTTTAGGGCAAATTCGTTTGCTTTTTTTGCAAATTCTATTGCTTTTTCAATGTTTGCCATTTTATCAAATGGAAGCATTCCAATTCTTAATAGGTCTGTTCCTACAGCTTTGCAATCAGCCACTATCTTATCAAAATCTGTATCAAGAGATTCTTGACCTTCAAATTGTGGCTCAACAGCAGCAGACATTGCTGCAACTTCCATGCCAAAGTCCTTGCAAGCTCTAATGATTTCATCTATATTTTCCTTGCTTGTTTCGACTTGAGATACCTCTACTGATTTGTAACCTATATCATTAAGTTTTCTAAAAGTTTCATATACTCCATCATTTTTAAAGCTATCAACAACCGTTGAAGCTTGTACTCCTATTTTAGTCATTTAATATATCCTCCTTTGTGATTTCCCTTTTTCCATTAGATGAATTAATTATAGCTTGAATTAGCTCCATAGTTTGTAGAGCGTCAGAAAGATCACAATAATCATCTGTATCATCTATAATGGCTTTGTAAAATTTATTGATTAATTTTTCATGTCCTGCACCATAGTAATCTTTAGTTTGGCTTGATTTTTCATCTTCAGCTAGCATATTAAGCTTTCTATCAAAAAGTCTATTTTCCTTGATAGTGTATTTTTCATTCTTAGAAATAACTTGAAGCTCAATTGAATCTGTGATTGAGTAAGCATTTGTTGCAATAAACAACCCATTTACCCCATCTTCGTATTTTATAAAGGCATTTGCTGTATCTTCTACTTCAATCTCAGTATTCATAAGTTTTGACATTCTTGCATTTAAACTCTTCCAATCCTTGCCTGTCACATATCCCATAAGATCTAGGGTATGAATAGCTTGATTTATGATTACTCCTGCACCTGCTTCTTTAAGTCTTCCTCTCCAAGGTTCTTCATTATAGTAGCTCATATCTCTAAACCAGGTTACAAGGCCCTTTACTGCAAAAACTTCTTCTTTATTTTTTTCTAGTAACTCTTTTAGTTTTACTACTGAATTGTTGTATCTATTTTGAAAACATATACCAAGTTTTTGCTTACCCTTATATTTTTTATAATGGTCATAAAGTTCTTTTGTTTTAGCATAAGAGATATCAACTGGCTTTTCACAAAATACGTTAAGTCCATTATCAAGAGCATATTTAGAAACTTCTGCGTGTAGGTAGTGAGGAAGACAGATATGAACTACATCTAAATCTTCCTTATCTATCATCTCTTTATAATCAGAATAAGAAGGAGTTACATCACAATGAGTTTGCTGACATTTTTCTCTAGCCTTATCTTCTTTTATATCACATACCGCAACAAGTCTTGCGTATGGAGAATGATTAATAGAGTGTAGGTGGATCGGAGAGACTGTCCCTAATCCAATTACTCCAACTTTTAACATATGTTACCTATTTTCTTTCCTCAAATTTTCCTTCTTCTTTAATTTTTTCGTTTAATAATTCTAGATATTTGTCATCATCGAAGTCTTTAACTGATACAGGTTCGCCTAACCAGCTTGATAAATGAACTGCGTTTGCAAGTCTAACACCATTTATTCCTTCTGCACCATTTGCAAGAAGTTCTTCTCCATCAAGAATATGAGCTGCAAAGTTTCTCATAACTTCACAATGTTGTCCCCCCCATACAGAGTTTTCTTCAATAACTTCTGTATCATAAAGGTCATCAAATTTCATTTGACCTGCAAAAAGCATCTTGACATCATCAATTGTCATTCTAGCATTAAGGTCATTTTCAGTTTCTTTTAGTCTGTAGATAGTAGCTTTTTGGGAATTATCAACTACGATTTTTCCTCCATCGCATACTATTTCAAGCCTATCTGTACCAATGATTTCGTTTGTATTTGTTACAAATACACCTGTTCTACCATCATCATATTCCATAATAAAATGAACTTGATCATCTACAACTATATTTCTTTGATATCCATAATGAACTGATGAATAAACCCTATCAGGAACTCCTGTCATCCATTGAATAAGATCTAGTTGGTGTGGTGCTTGATTTACGAGTACTCCACCACCTTCTCCTCCCCAGGTAGCTCTCCATTCAGATTGTTCATAATATGCGTCTGGTCTCCACCATGTTGTGATAATCCAGTTTGTTCTTCTTATTGGTCCTAGTTCTCCAGCATCAAGGATTTTCTTTAATTTTCTATAAAGTGGGTTTGTTCTTTGATTGAAGAATAGTGCATATGCCTTATCAGACTTTTTAGCAACTTCATTAAGTTCTTTAACTTGTTTTGTATAAACACCTGCTGGTTTTTCGTTAAGTACATTTACACCATGTTCAAGTCCATAAATTGCCATTTCTGGGTGAAGATAGTGTGGCACACAAGTTACAATTCCTTCTACAAGTCCTGAATCTATCATTTCTTTGTAGTCTGTAAAAGTTTTGATGTTTGGATGAATTCCTTTTGCCTTTTCAAGTTTTTCTTCGTCAATATCACATACAGCAACTAGGTCTATGTTAGGAACCATACCTTCAGAGATGAATTTTCCATACATTGAACCTTCTGTACCATAACCAATAATTCCGAATTTTAATTGTCTTTCTGCCATTATTTTCTCCTTACTTGTTTTTTATAATAATTGTTAAATATTTGCAAACATTTTTCTAATAATTAAAATTTCGCTAATTTTTGTTAATCTTCTCTTTTACTTCCATCTTAGTTTAGATTTTATTTTTAATTTAGCAAAGCTTTTCTTATATGTTTTTTAAAGGGGGCTGTTATTTCTAACTGCCCCTTTTG
Source organism: Anaerococcus porci (assembly GCF_034090325.1). NCBI lineage: Bacteria > Bacillati > Bacillota > Tissierellia > Tissierellales > Peptoniphilaceae > Anaerococcus > Anaerococcus porci. The sequence goes on along the minus strand of NZ_JAXDSU010000090.1, from coordinate 20,501 downwards.
TTTTATTTATCTTTGAACTCTTCCTGAAGCATCTCCACCAGCAAGTCTTTCAACTTCTTCACGAGAAACATGATTGTAGTCTCCCTTAATTGTATGTTTAAGCGCTGACGCAGCTACTGCAAACTCTAAAGCTTCTCCTTGGCTCTTTCCATCAAGAAGACCCGTGATAAGACCTGCAGCAAAACTATCTCCACCACCAACTCTGTCTACGATTCTTAAGTCGTATTTTCTTGATTGGTAGAATTCTTCTCCATTATAGATTAAAGCTGACCAACCATTATCACTTGCAGAGTAGGATTCTCTTAGTGTTGATACTACATATTCAAATCCAAATTCTTCTTTCATTTGTTTAAAGATTTCTTTGTAAGCATTGGCATCAAGTTTACCACTTTCTACATCTAGACCTTTTGGTGTAAATCCTAATGAAAGTGACGCATCTTCTTCGTTTCCTATACACACATCTACATATTGCATAAGCTCTTTCATAACTTTTTGAGCTTCTTCTGGAGTCCATAATTTTGCTCTATAGTTTAAGTCGATTGAAACTTTTGCTCCAGCTTTTTTAGCAGCTATCATTGCAGCTTTTGTTATCTCTGCACCATTTTTAGAGATTGCTGGAGTGATTCCTGATGTGTGGAACCATTTAGCATCTTTAAATATTTCATCAAAATCAAATTCGCTTACGTCAGCTTCTGCAATTGCTGAGTTTGATCTGTCATATATTACCTTTGATGGTCTTGATGAAGCACCTGTTTCTGAATAGTAAATTCCTACCCTTTCTCCACCTCTTACTATATAGTCTGTGTTTACTCCATACCTTCTAAGTGAATTTACAGCTGCTTGTCCTATTTCATGAACTGGTAATTTTGTGACATAGTGAGCATCATATCCATAATTTGCTAAAGATACTGCAACATTTGCTTCTCCACCACCATAGATTGCATCAAAGCTTTCTGCTTGTACAAATCTTTCATATCCTGGAGTGGATAATCTTAGCATTATTTCTCCAAGTGTTACAACTTTTTTACTCATTATTTTCTTACCTCCGCAATTTTTTCTAAATATTGTTTAGCTTTTTTAGTGATTTCTTCTCTACTTCCCTTTACAAGGTTAGAACCTGCTCCTACTGCTACAACTCCTGCATTAAACCAATCTTCTATATTATCAAGACTTACTCCACCTGTTGGCATAATTTGGAAATGTGGGTATGGTCCATGAATTGCTTTCACATATGAAGGACCTGCAAGAGAACCTGGGAATAGTTTTATAATATCTACTCCATATTCATATGCTGTTAACATTTCTGCTGGTGTTACACAGCCTGGCATATAAGGAATATTATATCTGTTACAAAGTTTTGCAACTTCCTTGTCAAATGATGGTGAAACTATGAATTTTGCACCATTCATTATTGCAAGTCTTGCTGTAGTTGGGTCAAGAACTGTACCTGCACCGATTAGAGTATCTTCTGGAAGTTCTTTTTGCAATCTTTGGAATACTTCTATAGCATTTGGAATTGTAAATGTTACTTCAAGTGTATTTATTCCACCATCTATAAGTCCTTTACAAAACTCTATTGCTTCGTCAGCAGAATTTGCTCTAATTACTGGTACTATTCCTATTTCCTTGATTTTTGAAATTGTTTCAATCTTTGACATATTTTCTCCTTTTATTTAAAATCTACTTTTATAAATTTTTTAGCATTGTTTATGCAAATGTCTTCTACAACTTGTCCTAAGAATTTTTCATCCCAAGGATATTCTCCTCTTTCTACAAATCCCCCTATAAAGTTACATAGAATTCTTCTGAAGTATTCATGTCTTGGGTAAGATAGGAAAGACCTTGAATCTGTAAGCATTCCCACAAATTTAGAAAATACTCCAACTTGTGAGAAAATTTTCATTTGATCTATCATTCCTTCCTTGTGGTCTAAGTGCCACCAAGCTGTACCAAGTTGAACTGTTGATATCTTTTCTTCATTTGCCCTGTTAAATGAACCAGCTATGGTCATTATTGGATATTGGTCTTTTGGATTTAGTGGGAAAATTATAGTTCTTGGCATACCTTCAGCCTCTTCTATATCTGAAAGAATATTTGCAAGGTTTTCTGAGAATGCAAGGTCTGATTGACTATCTCCACCAACATCTGCCCCAAGAGCCTCGAACATCTTCTTAGAATTGTTTCTTATAACTCCAACGTGAATTTCCATAGCCCAGTCAAGTTTTTTATACTCTCCTGCTAAGAATAATAAAATTTCTGTCTTAAACTTCTCTTCTTCTTCTTTGCTTACTTCCACTCCTGAGATTTTTCTTCTTACTATCTCATTTACTTCATCTTCATTAGCTCTTCTATAAGGGATATATTGGAAAGCTTGGTCACTTGCCTTACATCCATTTTCATTAAAGAATTTAATTCTTTGGATTAAGGCTTTTTTTAGACTTGTAAAGTCAGTGATTTTTATTCCACTTACATCTGAAAGATTATTAAGATAGGAGTTAAAGCTATCTTTTTCTATATAGATTGCATTATCTGGCCTAAATGCTGGTTTAACAACAAATCCTAAATCTTCTTTTTCAAGTTTTTTATGATACTCTAGTGTATCTGTTGGGTCATTTGTTGTGCAGACTGCAGCAACATTGCTCATCTTGATAAGTCCTTGTGGTCTATATTCATCTTTAGCCAAAAGCTCATTACACTTATCATAAACTTCTTTTGCATTTTCTTTGTTTAGTGGATAGTCTATACCAAAGTAATTTTTAAGTTCTAGGTGAGTCCAGTGATAAATTGGATTTCCTATTAAATATGGCATTATTTCTGCATATTTTTCGAACTTTTCAAAGTCATCTGCATCACCTGTGATATATTTTTCTTCTACACCACACGCTCTCATAACTCTCCACTTATAGTGATCTCCACCAAGCCAAGCTTTGGTTATTGATGGAATATTTTCATTTTCATAGATTTCTTTTGCTTCTAGGTGACAATGAAAGTCAAAGATTGGAACATCTTTAGCATAGTTATGGTAAAGAGTTTTGGCATATTCATTATCAAGCATAAAATCATCTGTCATAAATTTGTTCATTTCGTCTCCTTTTCTAAATTAAGCCTGCCGCTTGTGGAAGGCCAAGTGATAAGAATGGAATATAGGTTACAAGTATGAGACCTATAAGTATTCCTACATAGAACTTAATCATGTATGGCATAACTTCTGCAAGGGTTGTATCTCCCACCTTTATTGCTACGAATAGAGTGTTTCCTACTGGAGGAGTAATATTTCCTATACATAGGTTATATACAAGGATTAGTCCAAAGTGTACTGGGTGCATTCCAAACTCTGTTACTATCGGTAAAAATAGTGGAGTAAAGATTAAGATTGCTGGTGTTACATCCATAAATGTTCCTGCTATAAGTAGAATTACATTTATGATTAAAAGGATTATATATTTGTTGTCTGTTATTGAAAGTAGGGCATTTCCAATCATTTGTGGAATTCCTGTAAATGCCATTACCCAAGAAAGTATATTTGATACTCCTATAAGGAATACTACGATACCACTCATTTTTGCAGACTCTACTAAGATATTCCATACCTTTTTAAGATTTAGGTTTTTGTAAATAAAACCAAGGATTAATGAATAAAGCACTGATACAGCAGAGCCTTCTGTAGCTGTAAATACTCCTGCTACAATACCTCCTATAACTACTACTATTAGTCCAAGTGAAGGAATAGCATCTATTGTTGCATGTCCTAAATTCTTCCATGAAAACTTACCTTCTGTTGATGTATAGCCTTTTTTCTTGGCTATAGCTACTGCAACTATAATACATGCTATAGTCCAGATTATTCCTGGAACATAACCACCTAGGAAAAGTGCTGCTACACTTGTACCACCTGATACTAATGAATATGTTATTAGGGCATTTGATGGAGGTATTAAAAGTCCTGATGGGGCACTTGCTCCATTTGCACTTGATGCTACTGCCTTATCATAGCCCTGTTTTTCTTCTCCATCTTTTACCATTGATCCTACTGCCGCAGCTGCTGCAGAAGCCGAACCTGAGATTGCTCCAAATAGAGCATTTGCTCCTACATTTGTAACCATCAAAGCTCCTGGTAGTTTTCCAAGAATTGCCATTACAAAGTTTACTAGCCTTTTTGCAATACCTCCCTCATTCATGAGGTTTCCTGCAAGGATAAAGAATGGAATTGCTGTTAAAGTGAAAGAACTCATCCCTACGAATGTTCTTTGGGCTGCTGTTACTACTGATATATTTAAAGGTACTGTTAAAAGTATTCCTGAAATTGCTGCTATACCTATTGAAAATGATATTGGAACTCCAAGGATTAATAATATAGCGAGTACCGCAAGTATTATCGCTAGTGCTTGTCCTGCCATTATTTATCACCTCCTAGGTATTTTTCTGTTTCGCTATCTAAGGCACTTTCTGTCGAAGATTCCTCAACTGAAGATTTTTGTGTAAATACAATCTTTCCATCAACTATATCTTTTATATTAAGTATTGCATAAATCATATTAATTACACCTGTAACAAATATAGGTATATAAAAGATTCCTATTGGCACTGATAAGGAAGATGTCATTTGTCCCATAGCAAGTTTTGTTATGGAATATCCGCCATAAACAAGGATTATAGCTGAGAATAAAAAGATTATAACTTCCGCAAATATCCCTACTATTTTTTGTGTATGTGGACTTCTCCTGTCCATAACTACTGGTATGTTCATATGACCTCTCTCACCTACTACAAGACTTGCTCCAAAAAGTGTGGACCAAGCGAAAAGATAGGCTGTAAGCTCTTCTGTCCATGTAGCAGAATTGTTAAGTATATATCTTGTAAATACTTGCCAAAGCACTAACACTAGCATCACAGCAAGGGTTATAGCCGATAAAATTCTCATTACATTATCTAGAAATTTTCTCATTTATTGTCCTCCTTTGCTGGATACTTTTCATTGTATTCTTTGATTTTTTCGTAATATGGTTTTAATTTTTCATTTCGTGATATTACTTCTTCTTTAAGTGGCTCAACAGCATCAGAAAAAGGCTTTTGATCAGGATAGATAAATTCTACTCCCATTTCAGCTGCTTTTTGTTTTGCATTTTCTACTGCACTCTTCCACTCTTTTCTTTGGGCCTTTGATAAAACCTCAAATCCTTCTTCAAATACTTTTCTATCTTCCTTTGGCATATTTTCAAGCCAGTCATAATTTGCTATAACTATATCTGGTACCATTTGGTGCATATCATAAGAATAGTATTTACAAATTTCACCATGACCATTATCTGTAAGGGACATCTCATTGTTTTCTGCCCCATCTATAATTCCTGATTGAAGGGCAGTGTATACTTCACCAAATCCCATAGGAGAAGCACTTGCTCCAAACATATCCATCATCTTAACATTTGTAGGTGATTGCTGAACTCTTATTTTAAGTCCTTTTAGATCTTCAGGTTTTTCAATCCTAGTATTTTTTGTATAAAACGACCTACTTCCAGCATCAAGCCAAGTTACTCCAACAAATCCACCATCTTTTGTAGATGAAAAAATTGGATCTGTTATAGACTTATCATCCATTACCTTATGATAAGACTCTTCTGATGCAAATAAGTATGGTAGGTTAAATATTTCATATACGTCATCAAATGTTTCTAGTATTGCATTACTTGCAACACAAATATCAATAGCTCCTGTTTGAGTTAATTGAACCATATCAGTTTGGCTACCGAGTAATTCAGAGGGAAAAACTTGGATATCATATTTATCTCCAAGCTTTCCTTCTACATACTTTTCAAATTCCAAAAGTCCAAGATGGGTTGGATGCTTTTGAGATTGATTGTGTCCTACTCTTACAATTATTTTTGATTCTTTTTCATTTGATGAACATGATGCTAATATTAATACCATTAATAGGCTTAAAATAATTGTTTTTAGCTTCTTGTTCATTATGTCCCTCTTTTATCTTTCTATTTTCTTTTATTATTTTTATCTATTGCTTCCCATAAACCATTGATATAAGCAACTCCTAGTGCCCTATCATAAAGTCCATAGCCTGCTCTTCCTTCTTCTCCCCAAATCATTCTTCCATGGTCTGGACGAAGATAGCCATCAAAACCTGCATCGTATAAGGCTTTCATTATCTCATACATATCAAGACTTCCTGCACTTGAAAGGTGAGCAGATTCATAAAATTGCTTATCTCCTGTAAACTTGATATTTCTTACGTGCATTGCACCAATCTTGCCTCTTTTTGCAAAGTCATAGATTATTTCAGGCACGTTGTTTTCTTTTCTTGATCCAAGAGATCCTGTACATATACAAAGTGTATTAGATGGACTATCTACAAGATTTACAATCTTTTCTAAATCTTCTGGTGTAGATGTGATTCTTGGAATATTAAAGATTGGCCAAGCCGGATCATCTGGGTGAACTGCCATCTTGATTCCTACTTCTTCACAAACAGGTATAATTGCTTCAAGGAAGTATTTGTAATTTTCTCTTAATTTATCTTCGTCTATGTCTTCATAAACCTTAAGAGTATCTTCAAGTTGAGATAATCTCTCAGGTTCCCAACCTGGAAGTTCAAAGTTTCCTGCTCCATCGAGGATTTCATCTACCATATCACGTGGTGAAAGTCCTTCTACCTTATCTTGATCAAAGGCTAGAGTGTTTGATCCGTCTGGCAATTCTTTCTTAAGGTCTGTTTTAACCCAGTCAAACACTGGCATGAAGTTATATATTACAGTTTTAACTCCGCAAGCTGCAACATTTCTTAGAGATTGCTTATAATTTTCTATATATTTATCTCTAGTTGGAAGTCCCATTTTTATGTCTTCGTGAACATTGATTGATTCAATAATTTCACATTCAAGACCAACTGCATGGCATTTGTCTACATATTCTTGGAATACGTCCTTTTCCCAAACTTCTCCTGCTTCCCACTCATTCATCATTACCATAACTCCAGTAACGCCTGGAATTTGAGCAACATATTCTAGTGATATAGGGTCGTCATTTCCATAGTGCCTAAATGTCATCTTCATAAGCTTTTACCTCTATTCTTATAAGTATTTTTTAAGGGTTTCTCTTACTGAACCTGGTTTTTCAGAAAGTTCTTTAAAGTATTCTTTTACCTTGTCAGCTAATCCTACCTCTTCAAGGTTAAGTCCAAATATTCTTTCATTTCTTAAAAGATTATCAAGTCCCTCTGTTTCCTTGAATTCACCAAGTTTTATTCCTTCTAGGTCCTTTTGTAGTTCATCCATCAAAGGATCTGATGAAAGCTCAAACTTTTCTCCATCATCATTTACACCTAATAGATATCTTAACCATCCTGCTAAAGCTAGTGGTATATATTTTAAATCTTTAGGGTCTTTTCCTTCTTCATTTACATAAGATTTTATTGTTTCCCCAAATCTTATAGCTACTTTTTGTGAAGTATCTGTTGCTATTCTTTGTGGTGTATCTGGTATAAATCTGTTAGGAAATCTTACATTTATAACTTCATCTATAAATTCTTTAGGATCTAAGATTCCTGGATTTACAACTACTGGAAGAGCTTCATCATAGCCGATTTTTTTAATAAGACTTACAAGTTCTTCATCTTTCATCTCAGCTGAGATTGATTCATATCCTAGAACACATCCATATGTTGCAAGAACTGTATGAAGTGGGTTAAGACATGTTGTAACCTTCATCGTTTCAACCTTATTTACAGTTTCTCTATCAGCAAGATATACTCCTACCTTTGAAAAGTCAGGTCTACCATTTTTGAAGTCATCTTCCATAACTAGATATTCTGCTTCTTCACTGTTTACAAATGGTGCAATATAGGTATTTTTGCCTGTAACAACTGTATCCATCTCAGAAAAACCTAAACCTTCTACATATTCTTGAACTTCCTTTGCAGGTCTTGGGGTAATTTTATCAATCATTGTCCAAGGATAGGATACTTTTTCATTAAGGTATGTTATAAATTCATCTGAAACCTTACCATCTTCATTCCATTTATTAGCTATAAGCATTACAGAATCTTTTACCTTATCTCCATTTTTCGAACAATTATCAAGACTTAAAAGAGTAAGTTCTTTTGCATTTTTCTTAAATCTCTTGTACAAAAGATTTGTTAAAATACTCATAAGGTGTTTTGCATCTTCTGGATTATTTTCAAGATCAGCTTTTACTACGTCCATTAACTCTCCGTTTGGAGCATATAGGTTATAGCCTTTTTCTGTTATAGTAAAACTTGCAATTTGAAGATTATCATTTAAGAAAATCTCTTCAATCCTATCTTTATCTTTAAGAGTTAGGCTTTCTACAAGGTTTGCAATTAAATTTGTATCAAACTTTCCATCTTTGTGAAGAGTAACTGATAAGGCAAGATTATCATGTGGTTTGTAAATTTTTTCAATAATTTCTTCATCAAATGTTTCTACTACAGAAATTCCTCTGTCAAACTCCCCAGCATTTATCATATCTTGCCCAATTCTTGCAATGTATCCTCTAAAGATATTGCCTGAACCAAATGCAAGCCATTTCGGATCTTTAATAGAATCATCTATTAACTTTTCTACATCAAAGCAAGGCTTTTTATCAACCTTTTCTTTGATTTTACTCAAATTTTCTAAATTTAGTTTCATACACTCTCCCTTTCTTTATTAAAATATAAAACCAAGCAACATCCAACTAGATATAATGCTATATCTCAATTTATAAAAATAGACTTAAGTGGCGATGTGAAAATTAGATTTTGGTATATTAAATATTAGAAGTTTATGTTAAATTTCTAACACCGCCACATTTTTCTTAAACTCCAACTTAACTTATTAGATTATTACCCAAATTTTATAAAAATTTACTTTTATTTTGCTTAAATCGTTTCTTTTTCTATAAATTTAGCCTTAATCATTTTTACTTTCTCGAAATCCTTACCAAGACCTATATCAATCAAAGTATCAACCGCTGTTTTTGCGAGTTTATCAATTCTTTGATCTATACTAGATATTCTCTTGTGGGTGTAGTCTGTAAGTATTTCATTATCAAAACCGCATATACCTATATCTTCAGGAATCCTTATCCCTTTTTCATAGAATTTTTTATAAAATTTAACTGCAATAAGGTCTACCTCAAATTGAATTACATCTACACCTTCTCTTTTGATATATGCAATAATGTCATCTATCTCCTCATCAATATCCTTGACTAAAATTTCCAAAAAATCATTTTCCGGAAAGTATGTCTTAAGTCCTTTTATAAAACCTGCTTGCTTAGTAATAGATGCACGAGTTAAAAAACCTAAGTCTCTTGATATAAGTAGAGGCTTTTTATATCCCTTTTTCTTAAAAAAGGCAAGTGATTGTTCCATTGCATCTACCTCATCACAACATACATAAGAAAGCTTATCTCCCTTAATATCACTTTTTACATTTATCATGACAATAGGGATATCCTTGCTTAGTCTAGAAAGAACATTTAGAAAGTCAAGTTCAGCATAGGTTGAACCTACGGTTATAATTCCATCAACCTTCTTTTCTCTTAGAACTTTAAGGTAATCAAGCTTTTCATCATCATAGTCTGAAGTATTGCAAAGAATAGAAACGACTTCATGTTTTTTAAGATTTCTTTCAATTTCATAGGCTGATTGGTTATCAAAATAATTTCTTATATTACCAACCATAACGCCGATGTAGTTAGTCCTACTTGAAGCAAGAGCCCTTGCTACATCATTGGGTACATAATTTAAATCTTTGATTGCCTTCTCTACCTTTTTTCGAGTTTTATCGGATACTTTTCCAGTATTATTAATAACTCTCGATACAGTAGCAACCGATACATTTGCATAATCTGCTACATCATATATGTTCATAACTACTCCTGTTAAGCACAATCTTTTGATAATATTTTTACCAGTTATATGAAAATGCTTTTTTTCTATAAATATATATCAATCTGTAACCGCTTACATTTTTATGATATCAGTTATTCACTTTTATTTCAATAGCAATCTAAGAATTTATTAAATTAATATAATTATTGATAGAAAATTACAAGTATTGCTGTAACCGCTTACATTTTCTTGTTTTTATATAAGGCCTAGGCCTTACTATTTTAATCTTCGTAAAAAGATTACTTGTTATTTAATTTCTATCCTAAAATAGGATATCATAATTTTTTATAAAATACAAGGATAAACTATTTTTGTCAAAGTAAAACTCAAAGCCTTAAATTTAAAGCTTTGAGTCTTATTTTATCATTTATTTGTAAGAATTTTATATATTTTTATATTTATTTAAATAATTAATATAAAATTCTCTCTTATTTCCATAAATAAGTTAATTTTTTAATGCAGAAAAACTTTTTCAAAATTCTTAGAAAATATTTTTTCATAAATCTCTTTATTTATATCTCCATCATCAAGCAATTTCTTGAGATAATCTGCCAAAGGAAAATATTGATCTTTATTATATATATCTGTACCAAATATTAATCTATCTTGGAATTCTTTTAAAAAATCTATCCCCATGCTTTTATTTCTCATTATTGCATTTCCAGCAGAATTTGCTGACAGATCACAATAAAGATTTGAATTTTCTCTTAAAAGATCAAATAGTCTTCCTTCTTCATTTACTATATCTTTTGGATATGAGTTTCTTTCCTCAGGACTAACATCACTATTTTTATTATACATTTCGTACCAGAATGGTTGAGAATGTCCTATTATGATTAAATCTTTATATTTTTTAAGTGATTTCTCAAGCTCTGGTAAAAGAGCTTTATCATAAATTCCATAAGAATTTCCCATTTGATGAGCCATATGAAATAAAATCGGCATCTTATTTGCCTCAGCCACTTTAAAAAGCTTTTGAATATCTAAAGATTCTATTTCTTGATTTTCTACTAGTTCTCCTATACCTATGGCACCTTTTTCTTTTTCTTCTTTAATCCTTTTATCTAAATCAGTTTCATTTAAACAAAGATTAAAGGTAGCCATATACATGAATCGATTAGGGTATTTCTTGATAATTTCTAAGGCTTCTTCATTTGAGCCTTCGCCTTTCAATGAAGTAGTCATTATTACTGATACATCTATGTCCCTCTTATCCATTGACTTTATCATTTCTTCACTTGTTATTAGGTCTTGGCCATTTATCTTTCTACCTTTTATAGGAGATAAATGAACATGATCATCATACTTAATCATTACTTTCTCTTTTCGCAAGTTCATGTGATATTTTTTCACTATCTTTTGCAGTCAAATTGAACACTAATTTAATTCCTATAAGTTCAACTATACAAGCTATAAAAGGTATAGCAGTTCCTAAAGATCTTACCGCAGTTACAACTTCATGTGATTGTGCATCTGCTCCTGATACAAATCCTATTGCTGCAAGAATTGCAGTTGCACCTGCAGACACTATGGTCGTACCAATTTTTCTTGAAAATGTATAAGTTGAGTAAAGAGTTCCATCATTTCTAGAATTAAATTTATACTCATGATAGTCTATAGCATCCCCAACAAAGGCCCAAACATAAAGTATAAAGAATGATTGACCAATATTTCCTATAGAATAAAGCAAAGCATAAAATCCTACACTTTTAATAGGTACAAAGAAAAGAAAAGCTGAAACAATTAAGTTAAATACTAAAGCTATTGAGAGTACATTTCTTTTTCCATATTTTTGACCTAATTTTGGTCCTATAAAGAATAAGGCTACAGTAATAGGAATTTGTAAAAATGTAGCAATTGTTTGCATCTTTGGAGCTTGATAAAATTCCTTATAAACGAATCCTCCAAACTGAGAGTTTCCTGTTATATAGATTAAAGAACCTATAGAAGCAAGCATTATTCCTAGAAGAGGTCTATTTTTTAGTGCTTCTTTTAATGTTTTGGTAAATGAATATCCTTCCTTTTTTTCATTGTCATAATTAGGTGATGAATATCTCTCAATTGTCAATTTATTTAATAATGTATATGAAATTAAACATCCTAGTGCTGCTATAATAGCCATTATCATGTAACCTTGTGGATTAGGATTATTTTGTTTATCCCAAATTAATAAGGGTACAAGACCTAAAAATCCGAATCCTATTGCTGTACCACCTATTGCTCTAGATGCTGAGAGTTTTGATCTTTCTTCAGGTTTTTTTGTAACTACATTTGCCATAGCTCCAAAAGGCATTGATGTTCCTGTATAACTCATTCCATAAAGAATATAGAAAAAAGCTACCCAAATATGTTTAAAACTTTCTGATACTCCCCAAGAATTTATATTCATAAAACCAAAGAATATTGAGGCTGCAAGTGGCCACATAAATAACTTAATCCATGGTTTAAACTTATCTCCACTTTTACTAAGCCTCCATCTATCAGGAAATGATCCAATAATAGGGTCATTGATAGCATCGAATAATCTTGCCACTAGAAACAGTGTTGACATAAATTTAGGATCAATATTTAAAACATAGGTTGCAAATATTAAATAAAAAGCATCGAAAGTTAAGTTTACAAAACTTCCTGCCATATCTCCAAATATATAACCTAGCTGGTCTTTGACACCAAAAGGTCTATGATTTTGTTTGTTTTTGTTTTTTTCCATTTTTTACCTCTAAAATTCTATCTCTCTCGCTCTATTAATAGCTCTATTTCCATCTTCTTTTGTTAACAATCCAGTCTTAATTTGGTTTTCTACACAAGATTTAAATTTATCTAAGTAGTTTTCTTTCGTTTCATAAATCTCTTTTAGTTTCTCTTTACTAAAATATTCCATTTGACCATTTGTTTCTCCAACACCAACACTCGCCTTATAATAAGCTACAGGAACTTCTATAAAAGGTGACCTTATTCCACCTAAAGCATGACCAAACTCATCTCTTTTAAATCCATTCTTATCACGTTTAAGGTCTTCGACTATAGGCGGAGTCTTTTTTTCGCTTGCCCATTCATGCATCCTATCAAATAAAGCATTTACATGATATTCAACAGGTATATTATTTAAAGTGAAATCATATTCCCCATCTAACTTTCTTCTTGGATTTTTTGTTTTTTCAATTTCACTATTTTCTGGAACAAGTGGACTTGCTGCATCTGTGTGAGCTGCTGAGCTTATTTCATAATATCTTCTTAAATTATTAGGATCATCAGAATTAGAACTTTTAGCTAGTCCTGTATCATCCATAACAAGAAAAAGATTGTAATCACATTCAGTATTTACAGTTATAACTGGAACATCAATCTTATCTTCTTTGTTTGCTCTTACAGACATCATCTTATCATTGGGGATTTGTCTTAAAGCACGAGTTAGACCACCAGAAGCTAATGAGAAATACCCATCATATAAGTTTTTTATATTATTTTCCTTATAAAAATTATGCATGTAATTTATATAAGTATTTATATATATACCAGATTGAGATTGGCCTGAAAGATAAATATATTCTGGCTTATGTCCTAAAAATCCATCTAAATTCTCTTTACAAATAAGACCTACATCTCTAATAATGTCCCAAACCAGACCTTCTTCGCACCCCTCTATTTGATCTATATCAGGATTGTTAACTGAAGGCATATTCACAACTTCGCCATTTGACCAATTTAAGCTTTTATATCTATCAAAATCAAAATTTTTTAAACTTTGAACATTTATAGGTTTTGTTGTTATGCCAACATATGTATGCTTATTTTCCAACACATTTTGGTAGTATCTTCTCCATAAATCTTCAATATCATAACCATTTGAGGCATTCATTATATCCACGTAGCATCTGTTTGAAAAATCTTTTTTTGGTCTTCTAACAATAATTCTTGTTCTATAAGCTAAGTCCTTTTTGTAGACTACAACTTTACCATCTACCAAGTCATATACATTTGCAGTATTTTCAATAAAATATTCTTCCTCTACAAATCCATACTTTTCTAAATCAAGTGGTTTTCTAACAAACTTATTTGCTGAAAACATATGACTTTTATCATTTGATTCAATAGGTCCTATTATTTTCATATTCTCTCCAATCTTGAAAATGTTTTTATTTGTTACAAGTTTACGATGACGATTTGTTTTTAATAATAAAAAATAATAAAAATTTAAAAATATAAACAATCTAAGCGCTAGTAATCGATTACGTTTTTTTTCAAAAAAATATATCAGACCAATGGTCTTTAATTTTAAATATCAATTTATAATCATCTATGTATTAACTTTCTTCTTGCAAGTAATATATCACATCCTTTCATAAAATACAATATTTTTTGTTGAGTTTTTGGCAAAAGCTTATAATTAAAAGCTTTTGCCAAGTATTTTCAAATTTAGCTTTAAGGAATTTTATGAATATTTCCATTATTTTGCTCTTATTTTTAAATTATCAATAAAAAAAGCCTACCACTCTATTCTTCCAGAGTGTTTTCCTCTTACAAAGTCTTCAACTTCTTCTCTTTCAGATAAATTGTAATCACCTTTTATGGTATGCTTCAAGGCAGATGCTCTTATAGCAAATTCTACTGCATCATTTTTATCTTTACCATCTAAAAGCGAACATAAAAGACCTGCCGTATAGGAATCGCCTCCACCTATTCTTTCTTCAACTCTTACATCAATTTCATCTGTGAAATGGGCATCTCGACCATTATAAATGCCTGCAGAAAGTCTATTATCAGTTGCTGAAAAGCTCTTTCTAATTGTTGAAGTTATGTACTTTATACCTGTTCTTTGGTAGGTTTCTTCAAACATTTTTTCAAGAGACTTTTCATTGAACACGCCCTTAAACGATGGATGGATTTCAGGAATTACTCCTATGCATAAGTCTATATATGGACTAACTTCCTCATAAAACTTAACAGCCTCATCTAGTGGCCAAAGTGTGGACCTATAGTTAAGATCAAAGGATACAAATACTCCCGCCTCTTTTGCCTTTTTTAAAGCTATTTTTGTTAGCTCCTTACAAGATTTTGAAAGTGCTGGAGTTATACCTGATATGTGAAAGATAGATGCATTTTTAAATATTTCATCAAAATCAAAATCATCGATACTTGCTTCAGCTATTGATGAATTTAGCCTATCATAGATTACATATGATGATCTTACTCCTGAGCCTTCTTCAGAATAATAAAGACCTAGCCTTTCTCCTCCAAATTTAAGGAAATCAGTATTTACACCATTTTCATCTAAAACATCCTTACATGCAAGACCTATTTCATTATCTGGAATCTTTGAAACAAACAAGGATTCATGCCCTAGATTTGCAAGAGAAATAGCAACATTGGCTTCCCCTCCACCAAAGATTGCACGAAAAGAATCAGCTTGAACCAATCTTTTATAATGTCTTGGTGTCAGTCTAAGAAGCATCTCACCCATAGTAACAACCTTTTTCATAAAACCCCTCCTTCTCTTTTAATATAATAATATATTAAATTTAAAGAATATACAAGCTATTAAATAAGGTGGCAAGAAATAAAAAAAGCTTGCATATAGTTAAATATGCAAACTTCTTATCTAAGACTCGAATGAAAGAACCGAGCAAAGAAGAGACCCAGGACCTAAGTGAACTCCAAATACTGGTGGAACTGTGGATTCTTTAAATATTTTAGCCTTTTCTATCTCTTCTCTCAATTCTTTTTTTAAATCCTTTATCTCCTTTTGACTTTCTCCTCCTGCTATAGCGAGAATATAGTCTTTTTCTTCCTTTGCCATATCTTTTATAAGCTTTACAAATTCTTTGAAAGATTTTTTCTTTCCTATTGTTTTTTTGGCAATCTTTATCTCCCCTCCATCCATTGTGAAGATAGGTGAGAAATTTACAAAACTTGCTACTTGGGCTATAGGTTTAGGAAGTCTACCTCCCTTTACAAGGTAGTCTAGAGTATCAACTCTTGCCAAGATATTTACCCTTTCTATCTCTTCCAAAGCTTTTTTATAAATAGTTTCATAGTCTTCATTATTTTTTGCCTTTATAGCTGCGTTTTTTGCTACAAAATATAGGGGAATTGAAGCAATCTTGGTATTTATAATATCAATTTCTACATTTGGATTATCTATATGATCTTTGGCAAGATTCATCATATTATACATACCTGAAAGTTTTGGAGATATTGCAAAACAAAGTATCTTATTGTAACCTTCTTTAATATAGCCTTCTAATATTTCTATAAACTCTCCAACTCCTGGAATAGATGTGGTTACTTTTTTATCTGTCTTTTTAAGCTTTTTGAAAAATTCCTTTGATGTAAGATCAACCTGATCTGTAAAAGTCTCATCTCCAAAGTGGATTTTAAAGGGAATAACTCCTATATTTAATTTTTCTGCCTCATCTAAGTCTACAGAATTTCCTGAATCAACTACTATCTTTATTTTATCCATGTTTACTCTTTTCTTTTTTTCCTTTTCTATATTATCATTATTTTACCACATCTAGTATTAAATACTAGGTTTCTTTTACTTTATCCTATAAATTTTATCTATATTATGATAATAGATAAATTTAAAGGGGGTATCTCAGTATATAGATGAAAATAAAAGTTCATATCTTGTAAAAATATAGTTATAAATCACACACCTAATCCTATTAAATATTAGATAATATCTTCGGCATAAAAGCTCTTAAAAGTTGATTTGCAGTTGAATTTTTTCATTTATTTCTATTTATAGATTATCTGGTATTATCTTATTTAAAATTATTGCCAATAAAGATGAACTTGCTATTGATGAACCTAGTATATATTGAACTATGGTTGGAAGACTTTTAATAATCTCTTCTGGCATAAGATTTAAGGCAAGTGATGTTACCAAACTTAAGATTATAATATAGGTATTTTTATTTGTAAATTCAATGTTTTTTAACATACCTATACCAGCTAAAGCAATTATACCGCTAGTTATAAGAAAAATTCCTCCTATAGCAGCTGTTGGAATAACAGTTATTAGGGCTGCAAGTTTTCCTGATAAGCCCACTAGGATTAGGATAGCTCCCACAAATTTCATTACATGTCTACTAAATATCTTACTTAAAGCTAGAACTCCAACATTAGAAGAATATCCAGTCATTGGACTTACACCTAAAAGTGATGAAATAAAGTTAGATATGCCTAAACCAAGTATTCCATTATTTACCCTTTTTTCACTTAGGCTAGTATTAGTTGTTGAAGAAGTAGCTAGCCATGACCCTACCGTCTCTGTCATTATTACAAAATATAGGATTATCATGGTCAATATTGATGATGGATCAAATTTAATAGAAAAATCTACAAATGGTAGAGATGGTCTAGATATTATTGAAGCAGTTTTTATGGCATCAAAGTTATGATAACCAAAAGAAATATAGGTTAGCAATCCACAAAAAAGTGCTAACATAGCTGACCCAACTCTTAAAACTGACCCTATTTTATTGTTCTTTTCTCCTAACAGTGAAAATATAATCATAAAGACCATAGTAATTATTGCTATTATAATATTTTCTCCCATGCTAGCTTCATTTTCTATAAAAATATTAGATTTTAAGGCTAGTGGAATAAGTGATAGACCTATAGAAAATACTACACAAGCCCCAACTACAGGAGATATTAAACTTTGTAATATTCTATTAAATTGTTTGGACAATCCTAACAAAATTTGTATTATAGCTCCTACAAGACACGCTCCTACAACGTAGGACCAAGAATTATAATTTCCTCCATTAATCATATATATTCCTATAATTCCACCAACTGGAACGAAAGATGGACCATAAACAAGCGGGTATTTCATAAATAAAACAGCTTGAAGAATGGTTGTAATTCCAGAAGCCAAAAAACTCGACTGAATTAGTCTTATCTTTTGTTGATCATTAAAGGCAAGTATTGATGCTAGAATCAAAGGAACTACATAGGCATTCATTACTAAAGAATGTTCAATAGCTAGGATAATAGCCTTAGTTGTCGGTATTTTCTCTTCGATTTTTTCTTCGTTTATATCCTTAATCTGTTCTGTCATAATATCCTACTTTACTCTATTACCTTGAATCCATACTTCTTCAATATTAGTAGATTCTGCTAATAAAATAGCTTTATGAAATAAGTCTAGATTAGACTTTTCTTTATAAAAACTTGGTATATTATCATCTATCTTTATAATTTGAATATCAAAGGCATAGTCTTTTTCTAACTTTCCTACAGGAAGCTTAAGAGCTTTCCCACCGGCTAGTGTTGCAAGGTAAAAAGCATTGTTTAGGCTAAGACTAGAATCCTCTCTTCCTCTTTTCCCACTTCTTAATCTAGGATCAACCCCATCATTTAACATTCTTGATGAAATGATTGCTTGCCTTATAGCTGTATACATTGATGGGCTATATCCACCAGATATATCGGTTGCCAATCCTATATTTAAAGATTTATCAATAGCATCTTTTACTGGAAGAACCGCATTTGCAAAGTATGCATTTGAAATCGGACAAGATGCTATAGAAGAAGATCTGTCAGCTAAAAGTTTCATATCATCATCTGATAGATGACAACCATGGGCAAGTATAGTTCTATCTGTTAATAAATTAAAACTATCAAGTGCAAAACTATCATTTATTCCAAATCTTTCTTTAACATAGGAATGTTCCCAATCACTTTCACTAACATGACTTTGGATATATATCCCTTTGTATTCTTTTGCTAATTCACCTAGTCCTTTAAGTACTTCATCTGTACATGATGGAATAAATCTTGGTGTTATTACTGGATAAACTTTTTGTTTGCAAGAATCCTTAATGGCGAGAACATCATTTATAAAATATTCTGTCTTTTTAAGGCTATCTTTAGCATTTTCATCTCTATAATAACTAGGATTACTTATCTTATCATCCATTACAACCTTTCCAACTAAAGCTCTTTGTCCAAGTCTTGCGCATATTTTAGCCAACATACTTGATGACTTCACATCAATTGTTGCAAAATACATAGCTGTTGTTGTTCCAAATTTTAGGCTTTGCTTTACAAAGTTTGTATAAACTTCACTTGCAAATTCTAAGTCCTTAAACTTACTCTCTAGGGGAAAAGTATACTTATTAAGCCAAACTTCAAGAGCTTGGTCAAGAGCACTACCTGATTGAGGCCATTGAGGTGCATGTATATGTAAGTCTATAAAACCTGGTATGATAAAATGCTTATCATCAAGAACCCTAAGTTTCCCATCCTCTACAAGTTTTTTCCTAATACTTTTATATTCAACTGAGTCTTTTTCAAAAACATCTTCTATAAATCCTTCTTCATTGACAAGAAAAATACCACTTTCAACAAATTTTACATTATCAAAGCTAATACTATAATATGCATTAGCTTCTAGTGCAAAAGAACAATTCATAATTACCTCCCAATATATTATAAGTCTATGATATAGTGTATAGTAACTATATAGTCAAGGCTAATCATGAATTAATTGGTATTTGTATTTCTGTTATATATTTTTGGGGATTTTTTTCTAAGAAGGGATCAACGATATTTAAACAAACAAAATCTTTATTTAATTTTAGCTTATCAAATTTTCCACTGATTTTTTTTATATAATTTGGTATTTGATTATAGGGACCCTTAAAATATGATACTAAAGATTTAGAAATTTGTATTTCTTTAAGGTAATTTCTATATTCTTCTCTTATATCTTCTTTAGAAACTAGAGCTCCAAAAATCTTATTGTAACTCTCTTTATCTTTTTTATAGGTGTAAATAACTATAGTTGGATAGTTGAAAAAAAGGTTATTGTTGTAGATGTTATCCTCATATCCCAGAGAATAATAATATCTTTTTGGTATTTCAACTATATTGAAGATATTACTTTTAGCTTCATTATTTTTTGTTTCGATAAAATCAAGCTTACTGTCAATAATAGAACTTAAGTCAATTAATCTCCTGCTTTCTTCTATTATTTCATTTCTTTTTTTATCTAAATCTTTTTTAATTAATTCCACATCATCTTCTTCAAGCATTTTTTTTATCTTTACTATGGAAAAATCTAGATTTCTTAAAAATTTAATAAAGGAAAATTGAGAAAATTGATTATAACTATAGTATCTATATCCATTATTTATATCCACATATTCAGGCTTAAATAGTCCGACCTTGTCATAATAGATAAGAGTTTGTCTACTTACATTAAATTTCTCAGCAAATTCATTGATTGACATATATTTCATATTAACCCCTTTAATTTTTAATTATATTCCATATTCTATATTCTATTAAAACAAAAAACCTAGAATTTTGTCTATTTATAATCTTAAATAAATTCCAGGTATTAATTAATAAGCTTGCAAATCCACTTATTTGAGCTTAATAAGGATTTTTAATATGAATGCAGTATAATCTTGTTTTTATTTTAAGAACTATAATCTAAGTCAAGTCCATAATATTGTGTAAATTATCCTAGTTCAATATTTACTATTTCATTCTAATATACAATTTAGAAGATGTTATCCAATCCTCATTGATATCAATGAGGATTGCTCCTATTAGTCTAATAGCCGATTCTTGA
>NZ_JAXDSU010000056.1:0-29975 GCF_034090325.1 Anaerococcus porci | reverse complement strand
GGCTGATATTCTTCAATTAACATTTTTGCTATTTTACTTCTTCTTGTTTCCGGTCTTTTTCTTGGCATAAAAATTCCTCCTGGTTAGTTTTTCTTTACCCTAATCAGGAGGTTTCTATACACAAAACTTTACACAGTCTCTTATCTTAATTTAAAACTCTTGTAAAATTATGCAATAGTCTTTTTAGATTATTTACAATTAGGCTAAGATTATATATATTTTTTTATCCTTCTTCCTTATTTATGAGATTTATCTATCGCATCAATCTTCGATTTAAGCTATATCTTTATGCTAAATTTCAAAGTATAGTCAAATCCAAGACTTAGTTAATTACAACAAGTTACTTAGAACCTAGGAATAAGTTCCCTATGCTTGAATTAATTATATATTAAGAAAAACTGTTTAGTTTTATATAATAATTTAATAACTAAAGAATCCATTCATATAAGATAATATCTATTAAGGGGAACTTGTTCTTAGCAAACGAAGTAAGGCTTCAAAGCATTTTCTCTTCATTTTGATCAATTTAAGTGATTTAAGTTGCTTTTTTAATCAAATAATTCGTCCAATTTTTCTTCTAGGTCACCCTCTTTTATGTGTTCAAGAGAGTCAAGTTTTCTTAGATTATGGCTTTCTATTTTAATTTTATCGCTAAATCCTAAAACAAAATTAAGAGCTATCCTATAAATTATCTCAGTAGGAGCTAGACCATAAACTTGATTTTTAAATATATGATTTAGTCTTTCTTCCTCATTAGGAAAAATCTCTTTTATTTTTTCACTTCTAAATAATCTTTTTACAATTTCTGAAATATATAATCCTGATTTCATATATAAGTCTATGAAAGTTTTGTCTTTGCCATCAAAACATCCTGGGTTTTCTTTTTCTAATAAATCCACCATTTGTATAACTACTTTTTTAGGTGTAAATATTTGGTTAGTCTTCTGAGGAGGTATATAGTCGAATATATCCATTTTAGTATCATCTTCGAAATAATTTGAAAGTTTTTCTTTTTTATTTAAAAATTCTTTAACAGAATCATTAAATACTATTTGATCAAAGAGATTCCCCTCATAGTGTTTTGTCTCTCCACTTATTTCATCTGTGTAATCTCCACCATCTCTTAAAAATCTAAATTCATTTAAGCTTATGCTTGTTACTTCTTTAAATACATAATCAGGTACAATTTGATCAAATGTTTCAAGATTTGTATTCTCATCACCATAAGCCATCAAGAAAGAAGGAATAGTTCTTGAAAAACCTCTTAGATGATCTCTAATACCATCTTCAATTGTTTTCTTTTCTTTTTCTTTTATATCTGTTTCAACTGTTTCTACTATTTCCTCTCCTGACTTCTTGAATATTTCTTCACTTTTAAATTTTTCCTCTATATTTTTAAACAATTCTTTTCTCTTAACTTCTAATTTTTCATTATAATCTTTGTCAATTTTAGTGAGCTCTTCAGATGTTTTTGCCTTAGCTTTTCTATCTTTTTTTTCTGATTCAATTATGTTTTTTTCTACTTCATAGTTACCATATTCTTTTTTGACAACCCTATCAGTCATATACTTTATTTTATTTTTTAACTTTCTACTAGAAGACTTACTTAAATCTTTACCATAATTTATTTTTGTAATTTCCATAAGATTATCTACTATAGGTTTACTAAAATCTTCTTTTAATCTTTCCAGATCATTTGTTTTTTTCTTATTTGAACTCTTATATTCCTCTGAAGTTTCATTAATCTTCTTTCTTATATCTTTATATACTTTATCTCCGAAAAGACTATTTGCTTTTCCTATTATCTTATGCTTAGGTATGGAAATCTCATTATTTTCATCTAAATCTAAATCATCTTTTGTATTATCATTTATATCTATATCTTCCTTTCTTTTGCCCTCTTTTTGTGGCTCAAATTTATTTATAATATCCCTTATCTCTTTTGGAGCTTGAAATATATTTGATATATTTGTAAATAAAAAATTAGACATAAATCCACGATTAACTACTTCATTTGCATGGATTTTTCTAGGAACTGTAAGAACTTTTTCAGAATCAAGTTCTACCATAAATCCTTCTTCGTCTTCTCCATACACAGGAAAAAAGTTAAGAAGTTCCCTAATATTTTCTTTCCTATTTTGAAGATCTCCCCCACCATTTGAAGTATCCTTGTTTAAATCATTGGCAAATTCTTCAAAAATTATAAGACTTCTTGCTGGATCAAAATCAAATACATAAGAATTTTTCTTTCGTAGATTTTTTCCATTTTCTTTAAAAAGACATGGATTTTGGGCTCTAAAAGCAGACTGCATATATAGAGCTGGACTTTTCATATTTGAAAGAATCAATACCGCAGTCCATTCTGGAATAGTGATACCAGTAGTTAATTGTCCTACTGATAAGGTTATAGTCTTATCATAATTTTTAATAGCATTTACTACCTTAGTATAGGATTGTTCAAATATATCTTCATCATCTAATTTTCCATCACCAGCTGCAAGCACTATCTCATATTCTCTAAAAACTGGATTATCAGAAAGCTTACTTGCAAGGGCTTTTGCGCTATCAACCCTATCTAAAATCCAAAAGGTGTGTTTAAGTTCATTTCTCAAATCTTCAGTTGAAAATGGAAACTTATATAAACTTGTTAAAGAATCCAGAAACTTGTCTACATCTGATTCATAAACAAATTTACCCTTGCCATTAGTTGCAAAAAACTCGTTTAAGTCAAAAGCGTATTCTTTATTCTCTCCTTCAAAATCTATCCCCTCTTTTACTTTGTCTTTTATAATTTCAGACATTTGATAGGTATATAGATGTAGCTTTGGCAAAGCTAAGTATGGGTTTTCTTCTTCCTGTGTATTGTCCCAACTCTCTTTGGCTTTTTGTTCATCAGCATAGGTCCAATTATATATAGCATCATCCGAAAACTTATAATTTGCTATTGCCTTAAAAGGAGTACCTGATAGGTGAAGAGTATTTTTTCTAGAAATATGGTCGAATGCTACATCCGTTTTATAGGTATCAACTCCCTCATGAGCCTCATCTATTATTATAATATCCCAATTAATTCCTATAGGTTTCCCTTCGCTGTCTTTAGCTGAACTTAACTCCCTTAGTTTATCACTGTTAGGATCTCCTCCAAAATACTTCGAACCTTTCAAGTCTTGTAAACTTACAAATTCTATACACCCCTTTACATTTTCATCACTTGAAACTTTTTTAATATATTGATTTCTATCTAATACATTTGAATTATCCCTTACACCTTCAACATGGCTTACAAAATAATATCCGGAGTTAAGACCTATAAATTTCTCAAAATCATTATACCAAGAATTAACTATGGCAGGTCGGTTAGTGACTATAAGTATATTTTTAAAGCCCATTTTCATGCACAAGTCATAAGCTGCAAGAGTCTTACCAAATCTAGGCTTGGCATTCCACAAGAATTCTCCTTCTTTATGACTTGCAAAATAAGCTATAGTCTTTTCTACTGCCTCTTCTTGTTCTTTTCTTAGTTTATATGGTATGGGAAGATTTTTGCTAACTTTAAATCCCCTATTTTCCCTAAAATCATTAAATTCATCCTTAGCATCTTTTGGATCTATCTTAAACCATTCAGTTCCCTTTTCTCTTTTGATACCTAATTTGTTTAGATAAGCATGGAACTCTTTGTCAGTAAAGGTTTCATTACTTCCCTCATAGGTTGCATTTTTGACCCGTTCTTTAATATATTTAATATTAGCTGTATGTGTCTGTTCTTTTATTCTTGTATCTACATCTCTTTCAGTAAAACCAATCTTGGTCCAGCCTTGATGATATTCTACTCCAGGAGTTGTGTAAGCGTAACATTTAGGAACAACTTCAACACTGGTACTTATATTAATTTTTTGCATTATTTCATCTCCTGAACCTTATCTTCTATAAAGTTAATTTCTTCATCATCTAAAGCATATTTTTTATATAACTGTTGGTCTATTTCAGCAATGGACTTAGACCAATCTATATCAGAATTTTCTGTGAAATCTTGTAATGGAACATTTGCCCATGTTTCTTTATTATTTCCTTGAGTTATTTTTAATATCCCTAATAATGTTCTACAAAATTTTGTTTTAACATATTTCAACATTGCCTTAGCTTCATATAAAGTATCAAATTTACCAAAAGAAATAAACGTTTGTGTATTCCCGATTAGGGGTGTACTTAAAACCTCTCCAATTGCTCCTGAACCATTAGCAGAAGGAACGAACACTTTATACTTATAGAGTACATCATCATTTTGGATATATTTTTTCTTAATATATCTATAAGCCCTTTTTTTATTAACTAATCCAAGAATTTTATAAGAATCATCATATATTTTATCTTTTGTAAATATTTCAGGTAATCTCTCCATAATAATTTGGCGTAATCTCTTATCTCTACCCTTATTCCCTATTATATTTTTATATTCAGGATAGTCTTCATACAGTGCATCCAAGTCAAATTTACTTTGTATTTCAATTATTTCTCTTATATCTTTAAATTCATTATTATTTACAACTTTATTTCTAATACTCGCTAATTCTTTAAAACTTGTAAATGCTTCTATTGGTCCGAAATCTTTACTTTCATCCCTATATGTTATTGCAACTCCACCTTTAATATCAGTTCCTTTAAAAACATCACTAGATTTCTGCTTATATTTTAAAACCTTAAAATGTTTATCATTTAACATTTTTTCATTCCAAGGCTTTGGTGTTTTTCCTGCATTAAATAAGAATCTAGCTGGAGTAATAAGTAATACTTTATCAGCAATATTAAATGATTCATCCATAAATAAATTATATACAGGACTATCACTTGTACTTTGACCTTTCGCTTCTAAATTATAAGGCGGATTCCCAATCACAAAATCAAATTTTTTCATCTCTTTCTCCTTTATTTCCTTAAATAAGACTGACTTATTGGAACGCCAATCATATATTCTACAAGGTGTAGCCTTTATTTTTTTATCTTCATCAGTTTTTTCAAATAAAGAAACTTGACTCTCTTTTTCTAACTTTTGACTAAATGGTTCCTCATCTTTCAGTCCATTCATTTGCCATATATTCCAAGCTATAATATTTGCTATCTTTTTTATTTCTTTATCACTTGGCCTTTCATTCCATCTTTTTTCATAATATTCAACATAAGTTAGAAGGATATTTATTCTAGCTATAAGTAGATTATCTCCTTGATATTCATAGCCGTAGATTGCTTCTATTGCCCTAGTTGCCCGCTTCTTCCATTCAGCCTTATTCCTGCTATTTTCATTTACAATCCTTAATTTCCTATCTAGAATACCAATTCTTTGATTCAAATCTTCTATAAGTTTTCCACTTACTACATCATATCTTGAAACAAGGTAAGGAGCCTCTCCACAAGTTATTTCAAGCTTTCTTGAATCAACATAGTCTTTCCAAGTCTTATCTTTTGGAAATTTTATCTTATTTTCTATGGATTCCCATGACTTATCTTTTTCTATATTGAAGACATTTTTGTATCCAAACCACTCTTCATCTATAAAATTTATCATTTGGTTAACCACCCAGGATGGAGTAAATACTTCAGCCCTCTTTCTAGTTCTTTCAAGTTTGATATCTTCATTTTTGTTAATTCTTGCATTAAGTATCCTTGTAACATTGAAGGTATCAGCTAAAATATAGGAAGTTTCATTATAGGCCTCTCCCAAATTTTTATAATTATCACTAGCCCATATTATATTTTTCTTTGTACTTTTATTCTCTAATAGACGTTTTAGACCAACTCTTACTGCATATGAACTTTGATCTAAATTATTTATTTTTTCTGACATTTGCTTATCTTTCTCTATCTAAAAATTCTTTTTAAAATTGGATTATTATCTATATTGTATCAGTTTTAATAGATTATTTCACTTTATTAATTCATATTACTACTATAAAAAAATATTTTGTAAAATTATTTGACAACTATCTTTTAATTTGTTATTATCTAAGAAATACTTTGAAAAGCAAGTAAGTTATAGAATTATCTTAAGAGAGGTCTTGGTTGGTGTGAAAGACTGGGTTTTGTGATTGAAGAGAGGCTTTTAATAGTTGGGAGTATAATACATAAGCTTTCCCGTCTAACCCTCGTTATGGGTTCTAATGAGGCAAATTTATTTT
Organism: Anaerococcus porci; assembly: GCF_034090325.1. Taxonomy (NCBI): domain Bacteria; kingdom Bacillati; phylum Bacillota; class Tissierellia; order Tissierellales; family Peptoniphilaceae; genus Anaerococcus; species Anaerococcus porci. The sequence goes on along the minus strand of NZ_JAXDSU010000056.1, from coordinate 23,805 downwards.
GTGAATTAGGGTGGCAACACGTTTTTTTCGTCCCTTTTGTCGGGGCGATTTTTTATTTGGAGGATAATATGGATGATAATATTTACTATGGATTTTTGTCACTATTACCTGCACTTATTGCAATTATTTTATCTATATGTACTAAAAATATTATAGTTTCACTTTTGATTGCAGTTTATGTGGGTGCTTTGATTATTAATAATTTTAATCCTTTTACAGGACTGATTTCTATGATTTCTGATTTTATGTATGTAAAAATTGCAGAGGAGTCTAACGCCCAGACTATTTTTATGATGTCTATTATTGGGGGTTTTGTGGCTCTTTTAACTAGTACTGGTGCTGCCAATTCTTTTGCAAAGAATATGACTCATAAATTAGATAGTCGTTCCAAGGGTGAGTTTTTAACATGGATTGGAGGAATTGTTATATGGTTTACTGATACTGGTAATTCTCTTATACTTGGACCTATATTTGAAGAGATTTTAGATAAGCTTAAGACTTCCAAGGAGAAGTTTGCCTATATTCTAGATGTTACTTCAATTTGTGATGCTGCTTTAATTCCTATTATAGGTTGGGGTGTTTATTCTATGGGTCTTATAGATACTGAACTTAAAAATTTAAGTATAAACAGTATTAGCTCATGGACTGTTTATGTAGGAGCTATTCCTTTTAATTTTTATGCTATAATCTCCCTTGTTTTAGCTGGTTTTTTAGCCTTTAGTCAGTTTGATTTTGGTCCTATGCTTAAGGCTCAACATAGGGCAGCTGTTAAGGGTGAGACTATGAGAGAAGGTGGAACTCCTATGAGAAAACCCATTAAAGAGCATTTTAATAAGGATGTAGATGTTTCTGTTTGGATTATGATTATTCCTTTGATTGTAATGGTTATAACTATTTTTACTAACCTTATTTTAAATGGCTTTCCAAGAGATGTTGTTCCTGGAAAGATGATTAGGTCATCTATTGCTGCAGGATTTTTGCTTGCATCTTTGACTTTGATTTTACTTTCTATGAAAGATAAGATTATGACTTTTAATGAGTGTATGTCCATATTTTTGAAGGGTGTTTCTAATTCTTCTTTTATGGCAGTATTACTTACTCTTGCTTGGTCTTTGGGAGGAGTTTCTACTCAAATGGGAACTGCTGAGTATATCTTAAGAATTACAGAAGGATTCTTGAGTCCAGAAGTTCTTCCAGGAATATTTTTCCTTATAGGATGCATAATGTCCTTTGCTACAGGTTCTTCTTGGGGAACTATGGCAATTCTTATGCCACTTGCTATACCTATGGCTTACAAGCTTGATGTATCCCTTTCAGTTGTAGTTGCCGCAGTATCATCTGGTGGACTTTTTGGTGATTCATCATCTCCAATATCAGATACAACTATGCTAGCCTCAACTGGGGCCGGTGGAGACCATATGGACTTTTTCACCTGTATGCTACCTTACTCATTAACTGTAGGAGTTATCTCTTTTGTAACTTTTATAATAGCAGGACATATGGCATCTAATCTTATAATATTTGCCTCACTAGTATTTGTTCTTGTACTAGCCTATCTACTACACAAGTTCTTTATGAAAAAGTATGGCTTTGATAAATTTTAATAAAAAAATATTTTATTTATTAAGTTATAAGCTAGTCTATAACAAAAAAGGATAGAGCCCGTATAATTGTGTAAAAAGAAAAAGGTCATTTGAAACCTAACCTAGTACAATGTTTTTAACAAGCCAAAACTAAACTAGGAGGTATCAAATGACCCAATTACATTGTAGACTTAAATCAACTAATTGCTTAGAAAGACTAGACGAAAAAGTTAGAAGACGTGAAAAAGTGATTGGAATATTTCCAAATCAAGAATCGGCTATTAGACTAATAGGAGCAATCCTCATTGATATTAATGAGGATTGGATAACATCTTCTAAATTGTATATTAGAATGAAATAGTAAATATTTTACTAGTAATTTTTGCACAAATATTATGGACTTGACTAAAATCATGTAAAATAAAGCGATTTCTTTATCTTATTGCATTAAAATTTATCCCTATAGTTTTCTAATTTTATAAAAAAAGCACCTCTCCAGTGCTTTTAAATTATTTGCTAACTATTTTTTTATATAATTTCATAAGTTTTCCTACACATTCAAATTCTAGCATATTCTTCTAATCAAATCTAGGTATTTATTAGTTTAGTTGGCTTATATCAGCCAAATTTCAAATTAAAACATCATCTCTTATTTGATATGCTTAGTAAAGCTGAACAAAAAGAATACTTTTCAAAAACTAAATTTGGCAAATATTCTTTAATTTCTTCATATACAAAATATATTTCTTCATCATCCCGGTATTTTCCAGCTTTTAATTTACAAGATTCTAAATCTTTTCTTCTCTCAAAAGCTACATCTCCAATAAATATTTTTCCACCTTCATTTAATAGTAAAAGTAAAGATTTTATAAACGAAATCTTTTGTGAATCTTTCAAATGGTGAAGTGAATATGTTGCAATAATTACATCATATCTTTGCTTTCTCAAATCTTCTACTAGTCCTTTAGTAAAATCGCCTTTATATAGCCTTGCATTTGGCATTTTTTCTTGAGCAGTCTTAATCATCTTTTCAGAGAAATCTTGCCCATAGATTTTATATCCTTTTTCATATAAATGACTTGCTAAATTTCCTGTACCAAAGCCAATATCTAAAACTTTTTTTCCATTTGTTTTTAATACTCTATTATAAATCTCATTTAAAATTTTTTTATAAGCTGCAAAAGGATATTCCTTATTATCATCTGATAAAGTAACACTTTCATTATAATTTTCAGCCCACAAGTTAAATCCATTATTATCTAACAATTATTTCTCCTCGATTTTTATATATGATTTTACAAATTTATTTATATCAATATCTACTCTCATAATATCTTGAAATGAAAATCATGATTAAGGGAGATATAAAGACTGATATTCCTAAAAATATTGCTGGTAAGTATGCCTTTATTGACATTGAGATTATTGCGATTATTCCCATTAACACCATTAATATTGCTGACATTGTTGCATTTACCTTATCTCTTATTTTCTCATTTCTTTCATCATTTATACTTATTCTATAATCTAAATCTTCCTTTAACATTTTATTATGAATTATTTTTACATAACTAACAGTAAAGCTTATAGCAAATACTTGGGTTAATATTATTTCTAATGTTTTATTTAAATCTAATAAAAATACTACTAAAAGGCTTAAGATTCCTATTAAACATCCTAAATACCAAATTTTATTATTTTTCATAATCTTTCTCCTCATAGATAAAAATTTCTTCAATTTTTAGATTAAAATAGCTTGCAATTTTAAAGGCCAGTATTATTGATGGATTGTATCTTCCATTTTCCAAAGAACCTACAGTTTGTCTTGATACTTCTAGTGCTCTTGCAAGCTCTTCTTGCGTTATACCCTTTTCCTTTCTTACTTCTTCAAGTCTATTTTTCATTTAACCACCCCACTTATGTAAAGTTAGCTTTACATATATTATAATAATTTTAATAATTTATGTCAAATTTACTTTCCATATTTGTTGATTGATAAAAAAATAAACCCTGGAAACTGGGTTTATTTTCTATTATCTTCACTTATTTTTCTAATCTCTCTACAAGGATTACCAAAGGCAACTGTGTTGTCTCCTATATCTTTTGTTACGACTGATCCTGATCCTATTACAGTATTATCTCCTATTTTTACTCCAGGATTTATTATAACACCTGCTCCTATCCATACATTGTCCCCTATTTCGACTGATTTTGCATATTCTAGGCCATTATTTCTTCTTTTATAGTCGATTGGGTGTCCTGCTGTGGATATGGTTACATTTGGGGCTATAAAGACGTTTTTTCCTATTTTTACTTTCGCCCCATCTAGTATTATAAGCTTGTGGTTTGCGTAAAAATTTTCTCCAACTTCTATATTAAATCCATAGTCACAATAAAAAGGACTTACTATTTCTATGTTTTTTCCATGCTTTATTTGTAATTTATCAATAATTTCAAGTTTTTTCTTCTCATCACTTGGCATAGTATTATTATATTCAAAACATATGTCTTTCGCTTTAAGTCTTAGTTTTAAGATTTCTTTATCATAGTTTGCATCGTATATTTCGCCTTTTAGCATTTTTTCAAATTCCCTCATATTTTTATCCCTAGTGATTTTTTAGCCAAGAAATCTGCCAAGTCGTTGTATTTGTCGTTTGAGTGAGCCTTTACTTTTATAAAATGAATATCTATCATCTTTTTAGCGTTTTGGAAAAAGTTATAGTATCTTTGGGTTAGTTCGTTATTTCTCTTCCAAGATCCTTTTGCCCATGATTCTATTCCTTGATAGTCAAAGTGAATATAGATTGTTTTTTTACCTTCTTCTATTGCCTTATTTATAGCTCCAACGCTCGCCTTAACCTCTCCTGCCACATTTCTATGAATGTGAAATTTATCATCAAAGGCTTCATATATCTCTTCTATCTTATCATCAGTAATGTAGACTATACCTGTCCCATATTTCTTATCATTTTTGGAATAGGAACCATCTATATATGCTATTACTGAATTCTTGTCTGCCTTTACTTCTATTTCTTTGTCTAAAAGGAAGTCTTCTGCCTCTTCTTTTTTCTTGAAGGATTTGTATATAGCTCCCTTATATCCTTTTACCTCTTTTAAACACAAATCCCAGGATGTATATATCCCGGGATTTCTGCCCTTTTTAACTGCATAATATTTCATTATTTTTCTATACTTTCTTCACTTACCCAATATGCTACTGAGCCCGGTCCAACATTAAACATTCCATTTCCATTTTCATCTATGATTACTTTATTTTTGTTTTTTCCAGATAAATCTACATAATTTTTTCCAGCTTCTTCTTCTCCAACAAACATTTGTTTTTCTGCCATATCCCCTATAGATATAATTACTGCTAGGGAGGAAGTATCCTTATCGGTCCTTCTTACCCATCCAACTACTTGTGGATTATCAAAATAGTCATCTTGTTCTCCAAATGAATATTTTATTCTTACGCTTAACATATTATCTATCATATCTTTAAGTGGCTCTTTTTTAACCTGACCTTTTAGACCATAATAATCGCCTGCAAAGATACAAGGATAGCCGTCTTTTCTAAATAATATAAGTGAATAAGCAATTTCTTTAAACCAATCCTCTACCCATGAGTCTAAAGATTGACCTGGTTGAGAGTCGTGATTATCAACAAAAGTCACTGCTTGGAGTGGATGCCTTTCAACTATTGTGTTATTAAAAATATTTCTCATATCATAGTTTCCGTTGGATTTGCTTGCCTCTTCCATATGAAAGTGAAGTGGTACATCAAATAAGTCTATCTTCCAATCAGTATCATCAAGATAACCATCTATTTTCTTTTCATCATATTGCCAATATTCTCCAAAAAGATAAAAATCATTTCCTTTTTTATCCATTATATGTTTGGAAAGATCATAGATAAAGTTTTCTGATATGTGTTTTAATGCATCATACCTAAAACCATCTACCTTGGTTTCTTCCATAAACCAATCAATCCACTTGAATATTTCTTCCCTTACTTCTGGATGGTTATGGTCTATATCAGCATTCATAAGATAGTCAAAATTTCCCTTCTCATGACTTACACCTTCATCCCAATACTTCCCATCACCTAATATCCTATATATGGCCTTGGTACCTGTATTTGAATCATAGTCTACACCTGAAAAGTGATAATAGTGCCAAACAAAATCTGAGTATTTGCCGGCTCTTCCAGGAAAGTCAAAACCTGTCCAAGCCTTTATTTTTATATCTCCAGATACGTCTTTTTCTCTATTATTTTGATCTACCATTCTTGCCATGAATTCTTCTTCAAAGTCAGCATTTCCTTTATGGTTTAATACTACATCTGCATAGACTCTTATATCATTTTTATGGAGTTCATCTATTGCATCTAGAAGTTCTTTTTTTGTACCATACTTTGTTCTTATACTTCCCTTTTGATCAAATTCTCCCAAATCCCATAAATCATATATACCATAACCTACGTCTTGGTCTCCACCACCCTTACACATAGGTGGAATCCAAAGAGCATCTATACCAGATTCTTTAAGCTTTTTTGCATTTTTCTTTAAATTTTTATAAAAGTTACCATCAGCTGGTGTATCCCACTCAAAGGCTTGCATCATAACATCAGGCATTTTCTTCTCCTTTAACTATAGCAACAGATGCAGAAGAGCCTAGTCTATTTGCACCAGCCTCAATCATTTCTATTGCTTCAGCATATGTGTGAATTCCACCACTTGCCTTAACTCCTAAATCATCTCCTACAGTTTTTCTCATTAAGGCAACATCTTCCTTTTTAGCACCAGCTGTTGAAAATCCAGTAGAAGTTTTTACAAAATCAGCTTTTGCTTCTTTAGAAAGTTCACATATCTTTACTTTTTCTTCATCATTTAAAAGGCATGTTTCAATTATTACTTTTAAAATCTTATCTTTTGAAGCTTTCCTAACTTCTTTTATATCATTTAAAATATAATCGTAGTCCTTATCTTTTAACCTTCCTACATTTATAACCATATCTATCTCATCTGCTCCGTCTTCTATGGCACACTTTGCCTCAAAGGCTTTGGCTTTAGTTGACATTGCTCCAAGTGGAAAACCTACTACAGATGTTATTCTTATATCTTTATCCATATTCCTTATATATTTTACAAAGGATGAGTTTACACAAACTGATTTAAACTTATATTTCTTAGCTTCTTTTACAAGTTTTTCTATTTGCTCTACTCTTGCATCTGCCTTTAGAAGTGTATGGTCAATATAATCATTGATTTTCATCTAATTCTCCTTATATTCTAACAAGCAAAGACTTATGTCGTCTTCTTGCTCACCCCAATAGTATTTATCTAGCTCGTCTAAAAGCTCATCTAATTTCTTTAGCTTTTTTATGCTTTCTTCTAATCTATATACCCCAAATTCTTCTTTATTTGCATCTTTTGCTTCTGTTACTCCGTCTGTATAAAATAAAATCTTGTCATTTGGATGTAGTTTAACTGTGACTTCCTGATAGATATTTTGCTCTATTATATTTGATATCATTCTTCCTGATACAAGAAGTTTGTTTACATAGTTCTTATTTTCTTGGTAATGGAGAGGTGGGCAGTTTAGTCCTGCATTTGAATAGGTAAGGGTATTATATTTAGTATTGAATATACCAACCCAAACTGTAAAATACTGGGATGAGTTCATATCAAGCTTTACAAATTCAGACCTCAATTTCTTTAAAACTTGACCTGGTGAATAGTTTTTATGACTTTCAAGTATTCCTATTATAGATAATTTTACAAACATGGTCATAATTGATGCCTTAACTCCATGTCCCATTACATCTGCAATATAGAAAGCGAACCTATTTTCATCAATTTTTATTATATCAAATAAATCACCTGAAACATCATTTGAAGGAATGTATCTTCCTTCAAGTTTTATTTTCCCATATTGCTTGTTTTTAGGAAGAATACTTGATTGAATTTTTCTTACAAATCTGATATCATCTAGCATCTTTCTGTTGGCATTAAAAAGCTCAACTTTCATTTTAGACTCACTGGTAATATCTCTATAAACTTCGATAGTTCCTACAAATTCTTTGTCAAAATATAAAGGTGATGACTTTTTTGAATAATACTTGCCTGCTATCAACTTTTCTTCTTCTATTGTATTATTTTTAAAAATATCAGCTTGTTCTTCTAAGTTTTCACTTTCTACATTTAACTCAATGAGTGACCTATCAAGGTGAATATCTCTTCTCATCTTTTCATTTACAAAAATAAGTCTTCCGTATTTATCAAGAATTCTCACCCAATCATCCATTGAGTTTAAGGCATAAAAGTTAATTCTACTAAAATTTTCGATTTTTTCCTTACCCATTTCTACCTCTTTATAACATATTCTACTTTTATGTTATCATTTATAGGATATATTTTCAATTTATAAGTGATTTTATTATATTTCTTCACAAAATTAATTTAAAATTCTGCCTATAAATCTTTAATTAGCAATATTTAGTATATATAAAACTATAAGTAAATATATATTCATAAATAATAGATAGTATTATACCACTTGTTTATATATTTTAAATTTTTCAATTAAAAAAAGCACCTTATTTTCATAAGATGCTATAGAGTAAGTTTATTATACTAGTTCTATAATAGCTCTTTCAGAACCATCGCCTCTTCTTGGTCCTAATTTTAGTACTCTAGTATATCCACCATTTCTGTCCTCATATCCAGGTGCTATTTCATTGAATAATTTTTGAACTGTAGATGGTTTATATATATAACTTGCTGCTTGTCTTCTTGTGTGAAGTGTATTCTTCTTACCTAATGTAATCATACGATCAGCCATTTTTTGTGTTTCTTTCGCTCTTGTTAGTGTAGTGATTATTCTACCATTATCTAACAAAGAAGTTACTTGATTTCTAAGTAAGGCTGTTCTATGATCTGTCCTTCTACCAAGCTTTCTTTTATTAGCCATCATTTCCTCCTAATCTTCTTTTAAGCTAAGACCTAAACTTTCAATCTTATCTTTTACTTCATCAAATGATTTTTTACCAAAGTTTTTGATTTCTTTAAGTTCAGATTCACTTTTTTCTATAATATCACCCACATTTGTAAAGCCTGCTCTCTTTAGGCAGTTAAATGATCTTAGTGATAGGTCTAATTCCTCAATTGTTTTAGCCTTTTGTTCAGATTGATTGTCTTCTTCGATTATTTCATCTTCAACTTCAACCTCTTCTTCTTCAGGTGGGAATTGTTGACCTGGTAATTCTTTGAAAAATCTAATATCATCCATAAGAATTGTTGCTCCAACACTAAGTGATTCTTGAGGAGTGATTGTTCCATCGGTCCAAACTTCAAGTATTAATTTATCATAGTCTGTTGATTCACCTACTCTTGTATTTTCTACTGTGAAATTTACACTCTTTACTGGTGTAAATGATGAATCTATGGCTATGGCCCCTATTGGGTCTGTATCTTTTTTGTTTTCTTCTGCTACCCTATAACCCTTACCATCAGTAACATCAAGAGCTATGAATAATCTTCCCTTTTCATTTACTGTAGCAAGATAGTGGTCTGGATTAGCGATTTCAACTTGATTGTCAGTTTTTATATCTTTTGCTGTAACAATCTTTGGACCTTCAATATCTAAAAAAAGTGTTATATCTTCTTTTGTATATTTCTTTATATCGATACCTTTGATATTTAATATTAATTCAGGCACATCTTCAACAACTCCTGGAATTGTTGAGAATTCATGTAGTACCCCGTCTATAAGAATCTTTGAGACGCTAGAACCAGGTAAGGATGATAAAAGCATCCTTCTCATACTGTTTCCTATGGTTGTACCATAGCCTCTTTCGAGTGGATATAGAACAAACTTACCGTAGTTAGTTTCTTCATCTATATCTAAAATTTCAATCTTTGTATCTAATTTCTCTATCATTGTATCTCCTTAGTTCTAACAATTTATCTAATTCTATTTAGAATAGAACTCAACAATCATACGCTCTTCTACAGGTATATCAATGTCTTCTCTTGCAGGGAAGTGTTCTACCTTAACCTTAAGATTTTCAAGGTCGCTATCTAACCAAGATACCACTCCAAATGAAGCGTTAGCTTCTTTTACAGCCTTGAATAGTTGTGATGATCTTGATTTTTCTTTAACTTCAATTACATCACCTTCATTTACAAGTATTGAAGGAATATCTACATTCTTACCATTTACTAAAAGGTGTCCATGAGTTACTATTTGTCTTGCTTCTCTTCTTGTGCGAGCAAGTCCTGATCTAAATGCTATATTATCAAGTCTTCTTTCACAAAGAATAATTAGGTTTTCACCTGCTTGTCCTTCTAATTTAAGAGCTTTTTCATAATAGCCTCTAAATTGTTTTTCACTTACTCCATAAATGAATTTAGCTTTTTGTTTTTCCCTTTGTTGCATACCATATTCACTAAGTTTTCTTCTTTGATTAGAGTTTGTTCTTTTAGATTCTCCTGAATAACCTAAGTATGCTGGGCTTATTCCTAAGCTTCTACATCTTTTAAATATTGGATCTCTGCTTACTGCCATAATCTCTCCTTACTAAACTCTTCTTCTCTTAGGTGGTCTACAACCATTGTGTGGAATTGGTGTTACATCTTTTATCATTGTTACTTCAAGTCCTGCTGCTTGCAAGCTTCTGATTGCAGATTCTCTTCCAGAGCCTGGTCCTTTAACAAAAACCTCTACTGTTTTAAGACCGTATTCCATAGCTTTTTTAGCTGCCTCTTGTGCTGCCTCTTGTGCTGCGAAAGGAGTAGATTTTCTTGATCCTCTAAATCCTAATTGTCCAGCACTAGCCCATGAAAGTGCGTTACCTTGAGCATCTGTCAAAGTTACCATTGTGTTATTGAATGTTGAATTGATATGAGCTTGTCCTCTTTCGACATTCTTTTTAACTCTTCTTCTACCTCTTTTAGCAGAAGATTTTCTAGTCTTTGCTGCCATATCTCCTCCTAATGTCTTCCTTTTCTAGTTCTAGCGTTGTTTTTTGTATTTTGACCTCTTACAGGTAGACCTTTTTTGTGTCTCATTCCCCTATAACAGTTGATTTCTCTAAGGTTTCTAATATTCATTGACACTTCACGTCTAAGGTCACCTTCGATTGTGTAATCATCAAGTGCCTCACGAATTTTACCTAATTCGCCTTCTGTAAGATCTTTCATTTTTGTATCAGGGTCGATTCCTGTTTTTTCTAATATTTCTTGTGCTGAAGATTTTCCTATACCATAAATATAGGTTAATCCAATTTCTGCTCTTTTTTCTCTAGGTAAGTCTATACCAGCTATTCTTGGCATCTAAAACCTCCTTAACCTTGTCTTTGTTTATGTTTTGGATTTTCGCAAATTACCATTACTTTACCATTTCTTTTGATAATTTTGCATTTATCACACATTTTTTTTACTGATGCTCTAACTTTCATTATCGTTCTCTCTTTCTTTATACTAACTTGAATAAAATAATCTAACTTTGACTAAACAGCTTATTTGCTCGCTTAGTTTTTCGGACTCACTTCGTTCGTCTCGAAAATTAAAGATTTTTTTCAAAAATCTTTAACACTGCCGAATCCTCTCGCTTTGCTCGCTTAGTTTTTCGGACTCACTTTGTTCGTCTCGAAAATTAAAGATTTTTTTCAAAAATCTTTAACACTGCCGTGACTACTTCTTTCTCCAAGTAATTCTACCTTGAGTAAGATCATATGGGGATAGTTCTACTGTTACTGTATCTCCTGGTAATATCCTAATGTAGTTCATTCTAAGTTTACCTGAAATATGTGCTTGTATTTGGTGACCATTTTCAAGTTCTACTTTAAATATTGCATTTGGTAGAGCTTCTTTAACTACTCCTGTTACTTCTATAGCATCTTTTTTTGACATCGATAAAATCTTCCTTTCTTTAATGTTTATCTATTAATGTCTGATTGATTCGCTTTTAACAACAAGACATGATCTAGATATCTTTAGGTAAAGACTCTATCTTCATCTCGTTTTCGATTTTGTAATTTATTGAAAAATTCAGTATATTTGTCATATCTCGAAAATTATTTTCCTAAACTTTTTTTAATTTGCTCAAAAACTTCATCAGGAGTTTTTGTACCGTCAATAGTAACTAATATACCTTTATCATTATAGTAATCAATCAAAACTGATGTGTGTTTGTTGTAAACATCAAGTCTTTCTTTAACTGCTTCTGGTCTATCGTCTTCTCTTTGGATAAGTTTTTCTCCTGTTTCATCATCAATTCCTTCAACTTTTGGAGGATTGTATTTTATATGATAAACTTTTCCAGTTGATATATTTACTCTTCTTCCAGATATTCTTTCAATAATTACATCTTCTGGTACTTCTATATTTATTACCTTATCAATCTTATTATCTCTTTTTTGCATTCCTTCATCAAGTGCTTCGGCTTGAGTAATATTTCTAGGGAAACCATCAAGTAGAATTGTTTTGCCATCTTCTACCTTATCAAGGGCATCCCAAACCAAATCTATTGTTAATTCGTCTGGAACTAGTTGTCCTTTGTTCATGAAGCCAACAGCTTTTTGGCCTAAAGGAGTGTTGTTTTTTATATTTGTTCTAAATATATCCCCGGTAGATATTTGAACTGCATCCAATTCTTTTATTAACTTTTCTGCTTGTGTTCCCTTACCTGCTCCCGGTGGTCCTAACAATATGATATTCATTATATTACCTATTTAAAAATCCTTTGTAGTTTTTCATAGTAAGCATAGCTTCTATTTGTTTTACTGTTTCAAGTATTACACCAACAACTATTATTACTGAACTTCCACCAAATGATAAGTTTAGTCCTAAAAATCTTGATGATATTGCTGGTACTATTGTTAGTAAGGCTAATGAAATAGCACCAATAAATGTGATTTTATTTGCAACTTTGGCTAAATAGTCACTTGTTGGTTTTCCAGGTCTTATTCCTGGTATAAATCCACCATTTTGTTGTAGTTGCTTAGCATACTCAACTGTATTAAATTGTATCATGTTATAAAAGTAAGCAAATACTAATATAAGTACTGCTTGTATTATAAGATATAATACGAATCCAAATGTTGATTGGCTAAAGAATTTATTTAAAGCTCCTCCGCCTGCATTTCCCATAAATAATGAAATTGTTGATGGTATTGCAAGAACTGCTGAAGCAAATATGATTGGCATTACTCCACTCATGTTTACCTTAACTGGTATATGGGTTGATTGTCCACCATACATCTTTCTTCCAACTACTCTTTTTGCATATTGTATTGGAATTTTCCTCTCACCTTCTGTAATCTTAACGGTGAATAATACTATAAAGATTACTACAATTGCCATTATTATTATTGATAAGATGGAAGTTGTATTGTAGTGAAGTCCTGTCTTCCATGTACTTAATGTTTTTGGTACGTTAGCGATTATACCCATAAAGATTATAATTGATACACCATTACCTATACCTTTTTCTGTTATGGTCTCACCCATCCATGTAACAAGCATTGTTCCACCGATAAGCACCACATTCATAACAAATTTTTGGAATGTTGTTGCAGATGATAGTGCAGCTCCATATAATCCGTTTGTTATGGCTATAGCTTGGAATATTGCAAGAAATATTGTCATATATCTTGTATATCTTTGTATAGCCTTTCTACCTGCTTCGCCTTCTTTAGTTAGCTCTTCAAACCTTGGTATTACTACTGTTAATAATTGCATTACGATTGATGCTGTAATGTAGGGTTGTACACCAAGTGCAAATATTGATAGGGTTGAAAGTCCACCACCTGTTAACATATTTAAATAATCAACGAGTGTTCCTTCCATTCCTTTATAGGCATCAGCCAACTTTTGGGCGTCTATAAATGGAATCGGGATGTTGTTACCTAGCCTATAGATAACTAACATCACTAGAGTGAAGTAGAATTTTTTTCTAATTTCTTCTTCACTCCAAGCTCTCTTTAGCGTATCTAACATTAGATCACCTCAGCCTTTCCCCCTTGGGCTGTGATTTTTTCTTCTGCTTGCTTTGTAAATTTGTGAGCTTTAACTGTTAATTTCTTTGTTAATTCACCATCGCCTAGAATTTTGATTCCAGCTTTAGCTTTGTTTTTATTTAAGATTTTGTTTTCAAATAAAAGTTCAGGTGTAACTTCTGTTCCATCTTCAAAGATTTCTAATTCTTCAACATTTATTACTTCATATTGTTTTCTGTTGAAGTTTTTAAATCCTCTTTTTGGAAGACGTCTAAATAGTGGCATTTGTCCACCTTCAAATCCTGGTCTAACTCCTCCACCACTTCTTGAGTTTTGTCCGTCTTGACCACGACCTGCTCTTGTACCATTTCCACTTCCTGGACCTCTACCTTTTCTATTTTTTGTTTTTAGCTTTTGGTTAGGTTTTAAATCGTGAAGTTTCATTCTACACCTCCTAGCTTAATTCTTTTACTTCCAACATAAATGGAATTTTATTTATCATTCCTCTTAAGGCAGGATTATCTTCTCTTACTACAGATTGTCCAATCTTTCTAAGACCTAAGGCTTTAGCTGTAGCGATTTGATCATCTTTTCTACCTATGAAGGATTTTTTTAATTTGATTTCAACTTTTGCCATAGAATACTCCTTAATAATCGAATTCTTCTATCGATTTACCACGTAATCTTGCAACCTCTTCTACTGTTTTCATAGATTGGAATGCTTTTATACAAGCATTGATTATGTTTTGTGGGTTTGATGAACCTAGGTTTTTAGCTCTGATATCTTTATAACCTGCAAGTTCACAAATAGCACGAACTGGTCCTCCAGCTATGATTCCAGTACCTTCTGATGCTGGCATAAGAAGTACTTGACCAGCACCTTTTTTTGCTAAGATTCTGTGTGGAACTGTAGTATTTACTATAGGAACAGAAATCATGTGTTTTTTACCATCTTCTGTTGCTTTTCTAATAGCTTCTGGAACCTCTGTTGCTTTTCCAGTTCCTATACCTACATGTCCATTTTGATCTCCTACTACCACTAGGGCAGCAAATCTCATGTTACGTCCACCTTTTACAGTTTTAGCAACTCTATTTATACTAACTACTCTATCTTCGAGGTTTAGTTTGTCTACATCTTGTTTTAATAAATACATCTAAATCCTCCCTCGTTAAAACTTAAGACCATTTTCTCTTGCTGCTTCAGCTAGGGCTTTTACTTTTCCATGATAAAGATATCCGTTTCTGTCAAAAACAACCTCTTCAATTCCTTTATCAAGTGCATTTTTTGCAATTTGCTCACCAACTTTTGTGGCAGCATCAATATTTGCACAGTTTTCTAAGCCTTCTTTTACTTCACTTTGAAGAGTGTTTGCACTTGCTAGTGTAACACCATTTACATCATCTATTAGTTGTGCATATATATTAGTATTTGATTTGTAGACACTAAGTCTTGGTTTTTGAGCAGTTCCACTGACTTTATTTCTTACTCTAAACTTACGAGTTTTTAATTTTTGCTCTTTTGTTCTTTTAGCCATTTATTGCCCCCTACTTACCTGTCTTACCAACTTTTCTTCTAACATGTTCGCCCTCATAACGGATTCCTTTACCCTTATATGGTTCAGGTTTTCTCCAATTTCTGATATTTGCTGCATGTTGTCCAACTAGTTGTTTATTTGTTCCCTTTACAATAATAGTTCTATCGTTAGGAACTTCTACTTCAATACCTTCAGGATCTTCCATCTTAACTTGGTGAGAGAATCCTAGGTTCATTACAAGTGTATTTCCTTGCTTTTGAGCTCTATATCCTGTACCTTCAATTTGAAGTGTTTTTGAATAGCCTTCTGTTACACCTACTACCATATTGTGAACTAATGATCTATAAAGACCATGTTCTTGATTTTCAAGTTTTGTAGGATTTTCAGAGGCAATTATATTTAATTCATTATCTTTTTGCTCAATTTTTAGTCTTTTAGATACTAATTGAGAATCTTCGCCTTTTGGTCCTTTTACTGTAACCAAATTGTCTTTAACATCAATAGTTACTCCAGAAGGGATTTCAATTGGTTTTTTACCTATTCTTGACATTTATTCCTCCTTACCATACGTAACAAATAACTTCTCCACCAACATTAGCTTGGCGAGCGTCTTTATCTGTTAATAGTCCTTTTGATGTTGATATTATTGCAATTCCAAGTCCATCTAATACTTTAGGCACTTCATTTGCTTTAACATAAACTCTTAATCCTGGTTTGGATATTCTTCTAAGTCCTGTTATAACTTTTTCGCCTTCTTCTGTATATTTTAAATCTATTGTAAGAACACCTTGCTTATTGTCTTCTTCTACATCAAAGCCTTTAATATAACCTTCATCTAAAAGGATTTGAGCAATAGCACGTTTCTCATTAGAAGATGGTAAGCTTACAGATAAATGATTAGCCTTGTTACCATTTCTTATTCTAGTTAGCATATCCGCAATTGGATCTGTCATCATAATTAATTTCCTCCTAACTTACCAGCTTGCTTTTCTTACTCCAGGAATTTCCCCTTTGTTTGCGAGCTCCCTAAAGCATATACGACATAAACCGTATTTTCTTAGTACACCATGTGGTCTTCCGCAAAGCTTACATCTTGTGTATGCTCTTGTACTATATTTTGGTTTTCTTTTTTGTTTCGCAATCATTGACTTTTTTGCCATTTTTTGCTCCTTTATTTCTTGTAAGGCATTCCCATTAGTGTTAAGAATGCTTTAGCTTCTTCATCAGTTTCAGCTGTTGTTACAAATGTGATATCCATACCATGTAAGAAATCTACATCATCGTATTTGATTTCTGGGAATATTAATTGTTCCTTAATTCCTAACGAATAGTTTCCTCTTCCATCAAATGAATTAGGATTTATTCCTCTGAAGTCTCTAACTCTAGGTAGGGAAATTGAAATTAACTTATCCATAAAATCATACATTCTTTCTCCTCTAAGAGTTACTTTTGTGCCTATTGCTTGTCCTTCTCTTAGTTTGAAGTTAGATACAGATTTTTTTGCTTTTATTTCAATTGGTTGTTGACCTGTGATAAGTGCAAGTTCGTTTTTAGCTTTTGTTAATAAGTTTTTATTATCCTTAGCTTCCCCAAGTCCTATATTTATAACAATTTTTTCAAGTTTTGGAACTTGCATTAAATTTTTATAACCGAATTGATCCACAAGTTCTTTAACAACTTCTGATTTATATTTTTCTTTTAATCTACTTGTCATAATTACTCCTTTTGGACCTAATCGAATTTCTCGTCAGTTTTTTTGCAAACTCTAACTTTTTTGCCATCGATTATTTCAGTTGATGTTCTAACACCTTTTTTAAGACTTTCTGAGTAAAGAAGAACTTTAGAAGCATAGATTTTTCCTTCTTTTTCAATTCTTCCACTTTCTTCTCCCATTTGTCTTGCCTTTTGGTGTTTAACTATGATGTTTGCACCTTCAACTATTACTTTATTTTCTTTAGGGAAAGCTTTAAGTACTTCTCCTACATGTCCTTTATATTCACCTGATATTACTTGGACTTTATCGCCTTTTTTAATATGCATGTAATCCTCCTATAATACTTCCGGTGCAAGTGAGATAATTCTCATGAAACCTTCATGACGAAGTTCTCTTGTTACTGGCCCGAATATACGAGTTCCTACAGGTGTTTTATCGTCTTTTACGATTACTGCCGCATTATCATCAAATTTGATTGATGATCCGTCACTTCTTTTAACACCTCTTGATGTTCTAACTATAACCGCTTTAACAACTTCACCTTTTTTTACCGCTCCACCGGGTGTTGCACTTTTAACTGAACAAGTAACTACGTCCCCAATGTTTGCGTATCTTCTTCCGGCTCCACCAAGAACTTTGATAACTAAAAGTTCTCTTGCTCCGGAGTTATCTGCTACTCTCATACGAGATTCTTGTTGTATCATAATAATCTCCTTTACCTAATTAAGCACGAACTGCAGTTTCGTTAATTTTAACTAGTCTCCATCTTTTTGTCTTAGATAATGGTCTAGTTTCCATTATGGTTACAGTATCGCCTACTTTAGCTTCATTGTTCTCATCGTGAGCTTTATATTTCTTACTTACACTTAGTCTTTTTTTGTATACAGGATGTTGGATTTTTGTTTCAACTTTTACAGTTATTGTCTTATCCATACTATCTGATACAACTACTCCTTGAACGGATCTTCTACTATTTCTTTCCATCAAGTTAAGCCTCCTTATTTATATTGAGCTTTCTCTCTGTTTGGATTGTTTTTACTCTAGCTATATCTCTTTTAACATTTCCAATAGCAGCTGGGTTTTCAAGTTGACCTGTAGCCAATTGGAAACGAAGATTAAATAATTCAGATTGTAAATCGAAAAGTTTTTTATTTAATTCGCTATCACTTAATTTTCTGATTTCTACTGCTTTCATTAAGCTTCCTCCACTTCTTTGACTTCAAGCCTTTTAACAAATTTTGTCTTGATTGGTAGCTTTTGTGCAGCAAGTCTCATAGCTTCTCTTGCAACTTCTTCATTAACACCACTCATTTCAAACAAAATTCTACCTGGTTTAACTACCGCTACCCAATATTCAGGAGCACCCTTACCAGAACCCATTCTTACTTCGGCTGGCTTCTTTGAAACTGGCTTGTCTGGAAATACTTTAATCCAAATATTTCCGCCTCTTTTTATATATCTTGTCATAGCACGTCTTGCAGCCTCAATTTGATTTGCTGTAAGCCATGTACTACCTATTGCTTGTAATCCGTATTCACCATAAGCAAGTGTATTACCCTTTTGGGCTTTACCTTTCATTCTTCCCCTATGTTGTCTACGATATTTAACTCTTTTAGGCATTAACATAATCTTGTTTCCTCCTTGAGATAATAATCTTATCTATCGTTATTTCTATTATTAGGACGTCTTCTTCTGTTTTTTCTGTTGTTTTGTTTTGGTTGTTTTATCTTTGGTTGTCTTGGAGCTTTTTCTCCTGGAAGAATTTCTCCTCTATTAATCCAAACTTTACATCCTATTTTACCGTATTGTGTATCTGCTTCTGCAAAACCGTAGTCAACATCTGCTCTTAGTGTTTGAAGAGGAACTTTACCTTCGTTGTATCCTTCGCTTCTAGCCATATCAGCTCCACCAAGTCTTCCAGATACTTGAGTTTTTATACCTACAGCTCCAGCTCTCATTGTTCTTTGAACTGCTTGTTTCATTGCACGTCTGAATGTTATACGGTTCTCAAGTTGTGCTGCAATGTTTTCTGCAACTAATTGTGCATCAACATCTTGGTTTTTAATTTCTTCTACATTGATGATTACTCTTTTGCCTGTAGCTATTTTCTCAACTTTGTTTTTAAGTTCTTCTACTCCAGAGCCACCTTTTCCTATAACCATTCCTGGTTTTCCTGTGTAGATAGATATTTTGATGTTGTTTACTGCTCTTTCAATTTCAATATCAGAAATTCCTGCATCATAAACTTCTTTTTTGATTAATTTTCTTATTTTATGATCTTCAACTAAAAGATCAGAAAAGTCTTTTTTTTCTGCAAACCACTTTGAGTCCCATTCTTTTATAACTCCAACTCTAAAGCCTTTTGGATTTACTTTTTGACCCATATTATGCCTCCTCTGTTTCTAATTCTGTAAGAACTACACCTATATGAGATGATCTCTTAAGGATTGGATAAGCTGCACCCTTAGCTTTAGGTCTCCATCTTTTCATAGTTGGAGCATCATTAGCGAAGGCTTTTTTTACAAATAAGTTATCTCTTGATAATCCATTATTATTCTCAGCGTTTGCTATTGCACTTTTTAGCACATCTGAAAGTAGTTTAGCACCTTTTTTGTTAGTAAATCTAAGAATTGTAAGTGCTTCATCTACTTGTTTACCTCTAATTTCTCTGCATATATAATTAACTTTAAGAGGAGATATTCTTACATATTTAGCTGTTGCTTTAACTTCCATTTATACTCTCCTAACTTAATCTTGATTTTAATTCAGTTGCTTTTTTAGCATGGCCTCTGAATGTTCTTGTTGGAACAAATTCTCCAAGTTTGTGGCCTACCATGTCTTCTGTTATATAGATTGGCACGTGTTTTCTACCATCGTGAACTGCTATAGTATGTTCTACAAATTCTGGAAATATTGTTGAACGTCTTGACCAAGTTTTTATAACCTTTTTGTCATTTTTTTCATTTAAAGCTTCTACTTTTTTCATTAAATGTTCATCGACAAAAGGTCCCTTTTTTAAAGATCTTGCCATTAAATCCCCCTATTTTTCGTTTCTTCTTCTTACAATGTATTTAGAAGATTTGTTTTTCTTTTTTCTTGTTTTAAGACCAAGTGCTGGTTTACCCCATGGTGTAGATGGTGCTGGTCTACCTACTGGTGTTCTACCTTCACCACCTCCGTGTGGATGGTCTACTGGGTTCATTGCTGATCCTCTTACATGTGGTCTTTGACCCATATATCTAGTCTTACCAGCCTTACCTACTCTTACAAGTTCGTGTTCTATGTTTCCAACCATTCCGATTGTAGCTTTACAATTGTTGTGGATTAGTCTTGTTTCACCACTTGGTAATTTAACTGTTGCAAATCTTCCTTCTTTAGCCATAAGTTGAGCAGAAACTCCCGCACTTCTTACTAGGATTGCTCCTCTTCCAGCCTTAAGTTCGATATTATGAATCATTGTACCTACTGGGATATCTTTAAGCTCAAGTGCATTACCTGGCTTGATATCAGCTTCAGATCCACTTTCTACAACATCTCCTACTTTAAGATTTCTTGGAGCAAGAATATATCTTTTTTCTCCATCAGCATATGATAGTAGGGCAATATTTGCTGATCTATTTGGATCATATTCTATTGCTTTTACTGTTGCTGGTATATTATCTTTATTTCTTTTGAAATCAATAATTCTATATTTTCTCTTAGCTCCACCACCTCTATGGCGAACTGTAATTCTACCAGTATTGTTTCTGCCACCTTTTTTCTTTAAATCGGTAAGTAAAGATTTTTCTGGTTGTTTTTTTGTAATCTCATCAAATGTCAAAACAGACATATTTCTGTGTCCGTTTGAAGTTGGTTTAAGTTTTCTTATAGGCATTTAAATCCTCCCTACATTCCGTCGAAGTATTCAATTGCTGCAGAATCTTCAGTTAAAGTAACATAAGCTTTCTTCCAATCTGCTTTTTTACCATAACCATATCTAGTTCTAACTTTTTTACCAGTAAAGTTTAAAGTTCTCACTTTTTCTACTTTTACTCCGTCAAAGATAGATTCAATAGCTTCTTTGATTTCTGCTTTGTTAGCATTTTTGTCTACTTCAAAAGTGTATTTATTATCTTCAAGTAATTCCATACTTTTTTCAGTAATTATTGGTCTTTTTACTATATAGTAAGGTGACTTCATTATTTAAATACCTCCTCAAGTTTTGCAATTGCATCTTTTGTAATTACAAGTTTATCATGTCTTAATAAATCATATACATTGATTAGGTTTGCTTTTTCTACATCAACACCTTCAATATTTCTAAATGATTTATAAATTTTGTCATCATTTTCTGCTATAACAACATAGGCTTTACTATTTGCATCTATGTTATTTAAGATTGTTTTTGCTTCCTTAGTTTTGTATGAATCAAGTTTTAAGTCATCTAAAACAACCAATTCATTTTCATTAACTTTTGAAGTTAAAACTGAGTAAAGAGCTTTTCTTCTCATTTTCTTAGGAATTTTGTAGCTATAGTCTCTTGGCTTTGGTGCAAATACAATTCCACCGCCTGTATAATGAGGAGCTCTTATAGATCCTTGTCTAGCTCTACCTGTTCCCTTTTGTCTAAATGGCTTTCTTCCACCACCTCTTACTTCTGCACGAGTCTTAGCGGATTGTGTGCCTTGTCTTTTATTAACTAGTTGGTTTTTAACTGTGTCATAAACAGCATTTTCAGCGATTTCTGCTGCGAAAAGAGTTTCGTTTAACTCGATTTCACCAATATTTTCTCCCTTAATATTTAAAACTTCTACTTTAGGCATTTATTCCTCCTTATTATAGGCTCTTTGTAGCTTGTTTAACTTGAACAAGTCCACCTTTTGGTCCTGGAACAGCGCCTTTAACTAGGATGTAGCTGTCTTCTGTATTAACCTTAACAATTTTTAGGTTTTGAACTGTCACACGTTCATTACCCATCTTTCCAGAGCCTTTTCTACCTTTGAACACTCTAGCTGGGTCAGAACCTGCAGCTCTTGCACCTGCTACTCTGTGTGATTTAGAACCGTGGCTTGCTGGTCCTCTTCCATAGTTCCATCTTTTTATGGCACCTTGAGTTCCTTTACCTTTTGAAGTGGCTGTAATATCAACCAGTTCACCTTCTTTAAAGATATCTACTGATATTGTTTCCCCAGGATTAAGTTCTGATTTTTCATCAAGTCTTATTTCCTTTAAGAATCTCTTGTAAGAAACTTCTGCTTTGTCAAAGTGTCCTTTAATAGGTTTTTTAACATTTTTTTCTTTTTTGTCTAAATATCCAACTTGGATAGCATTGTAACCATCAACATCTTCTGATTTCACTTGTACTACTACATTATCATCAGCCTTAAGTACAGTTACAGGTGTCACTATGCCATCTTCGTTGATGACTTGAGTCATGCCTATTTTTGTTGTAAATATACTCTTCATTTGAGTACCTCCTTAATTACAGCGGATTGATCCAAAATATTTTGGAAAATCTTCAATCATTCTAATTACAGTTTTATCTCTATATCAACACCAGCTGGTAGATTTAATTTCTTTAAAGAATCTAAAGTCTTTGCATTTGGTCCAATGATGTCGATTAATCTTTTGTGTGTTCTTTGTTCAAACTGTTCTCTTGAGTCTTTGTCTTTGTGAACCGCACGAAGAATTGTTATTATTTCTTTCTCTGTTGGCAATGGGATTGGTCCACTTACTTGTGCTCCTGATCTTTTTACCGCTTCTACGATTTTTTCTGCTGAGCTATCAATTATTTCATGATCATATGCTCTTAGTCTAATTCTAATCTTTTGTTCAGCCATTTTCCCTCTCTCTTTCTTTCCACCCGTCCGGGTGTTTGATATTATTTGGAAACCGCTCAGGATCATTCCTAAGCTCGCTTGGTGAAAGTTTCCTTATGTCCTTGGCCTTAAAGCATAAGCAACATCTCACTTCACAGCACTTATATATAATACAACAAAAACAAGATTAAATCAAGGGCTTTTTAAATTTTTTTATTTTGATTATTACTTTATAGACAATAGAAATCACATATAAAGTTACATTAAAACTAAAGTCTATATATTTTCTAAATATTCAAAGTATTAACTTGACAAAAAAACGTTTTTATAATATTATAATTATAGAGAGATAGTAATATTAATAAGATAAAAGTTATGAGGCAAATAAAATGTTTTAAAATCAGATGTTAAAGCACTTATTAAGTTAATGGAGAGGAGAATTCAATATGAAAGCTATATGTAAAAAAACTTTTTACGATCGCTCTTGTATTTACTTTTATTTTACCATTTTTTAGTGCTATTACGTATGCAGATTCAGAAGTAAATACTATTAATTTACAAGAAACATCTTTATCTTTAAATACGAATACAGATGCTGATGAAACTTACATTTTTCAAAGAGAAAAGCTTTATAATGATATAAGTACTTATTCTGCTACTGGAATCTTAGTATTTGTTGGTGGAATTGTAGTAGGTTATATAGTTGACGGTGCTATTATTACTACTACAGGTCATAGTGCAGGTTGGTGGGCATCTGAAGCTATGAAGCGGGCTAAAAGTAATGTAGAAAAAGCCTTTATCAATGACGATGGAACTTCTTATGGAATAGGTGCTTCTGGATGTGTAAAAAAAAGTCCACACGGTGTATGGCATTGTCCATATTTATAGAGAGAAGGATATAATGGCTGAATTTAAATCAAAAAAAACTATAATTTTATTCCTCATATTGATGCCCTTATGCTCTATATTAATTGATGGCATAATCCTTTATGCAACTGGCCACCAAGCTGGTTGGTGGGTTGCCCAAGTGATATCCGGGATTTTTTAATAGTTATTTAACCACAATTAACCTAGCTAGATAATTTGTGAATCTCAAATTTTTATAGCCCCTTAGAACCTTAACTTCAAAGTTAATATTCTGGGGGCTTTTAAAGTTGCTTTATAATCTCTTCTT
>NZ_JAXDSU010000073.1:0-35114 GCF_034090325.1 Anaerococcus porci | reverse complement strand
ATTAAGTCTGGTTTGACAGATGCTGCTATAAGAAATTACGAGCTTGGAAATAGATCTCCAAGTAAAGAACAATTACAAAAAATATCTGAAGCACTTGATTGTGATATATCAGCATTAATTAATCATGAACCTAATTCTATTTTTGAAATAATGCATATAATTTTTGATTATGAAAAAGATATGAAGTTTAGACCCTTAGCAGACGAAGGAGAAATTACTGGACTTTTATCAAATGATGTAGATTTCAATAATTTTCTTATAGAATGGAATGAGATGAGAAAGAAGCATTATAACGATGAGATAACAGACGAAGAATTTGAAGATTGGAAGTTATCTTACCCAAAAAAATCAAGATTTTTAAAGAAACATAGATAGAAAAATTAATAAAACAGAAGGAAATGATTACAATATCATTACTCAGTAAATTTAAATTTGTGGAGTTAAATATGAGACATAAAGTAACTAAAAACATGGATAAGAAAACATTATTGATAGTTTTAATTACAGGATTAATTATAACAAGTTTAGATGTTTTTTTTAATAAAATTTTGACGGGAGTATTAGCTGATTTAGTTCTTCCCGATACTCTAAAAAAATATTATAGCACATATACTATTGAGTCAAATGGAGTTAATATACCATTCCGTATGGAATATTTGACAAATAACGGAAAATTATTTGCATTTTGCAGTTCACTAAGTTCGATTTTTGTAGCTATAATTATATATATAATTATAAATGTGTTTGCTACAAAGTTCTACGAAAAATGTGATAAAGGCACTGTAAAAAGTATTACAAAAATCCTTGGATTAATTGTATTATTCCTCGGAATATTCACATTTACCTCTAAAGTAAATCCTAACAACAATATTGAAAAATATATTATAAAATTAGAGCCTAGTAGTTATTCTCAAAAATCTGATTCATTTGATGGTGACAAAGATAATATAATAGGTTATTTTAAGCCGTTAGATCTTGATGAAAAAAATAATTTAGTTGCTGTATATGAATCTCCTGTTTTAGAGTCAGCTCCAGTTTTAGAGAAGGATTGTGTTGGACGTTTTTTCGTTTATTCAATAAGGAATATCGATAAAATCAATAATTACTCAGAAATTATAACTATAATTCTTGGTATATATATTTTTGTATTGAACAAATTCCAGAAAGTACACCAACAATAAAAATCCTATTTTACTCAAATATCGACTAATAATATATGTATGAACGAAAAATAAAAAAAGACCGCAGCCTAAAGACTACGGTCTAATTTTTTGTCCAAATGTAAACCACTTGGAACTATTATTCAATTTATTCTTTTTTACTCCCAGTACCATTTGAGTACCAGTAGCCATTTTTTATTCTCTATATAGCTTGTAATTAAGCCATTTTAGAAAATTTTGCTACTATTCCCACTCAATGGTTCCTGGTGGTTTGCTTGTTATATCGTAGACTATTCTCCCAACTCCTCTTACTTCATTTATCATTCTATTTGAGAGGATTTGTTGTAGTTCGTATGGCATATCAAAAGCTTCTACTGTCATAGCATCTTTACTTGATACTGCTCTTACTACCACTACGTAGTCATAGCTTCTTTCATCTCCTTTTACTCCTACTGTTCTTAGTGGAGTAAATACTGTGAAGTATTGCCATATATCACGATCGAGGCCTGCGTTTTTAACTTCTTCTCTTAAGATTGCATCAGTTTCTCTTACTATCTCTAGTTTTTCTTCTGTTACATCTCCTAAGATCCTTATAGCAAGCCCTGGTCCTGGGAATGGTTGTCTCCATACCATTTCTTCTGGCACTCCTATACTTTCTCCAAGTGCCCTAACTTCGTCTTTAAAAAGCTCTCTTAATGGTTCTACTACCCCTTCAAAGAGCATTTCTTCTGGAAGTCCTCCAACATTGTGGTGGGATTTTATTACCGATCCCTTACCTTTTCCACTTTCTATAACGTCAGGATAAATTGTTCCTTGGACTAAGTATTTTGCATCTCCAAATTTCTTAGCCTCTCTTTCAAATACCTCTATAAAGTGATTTCCAATTATTTTTCTTTTTTCTTCTGGTTCTTCTACTCCCTTAAGTAACTCTAGAAATTCTTTGGAAGCATCTACCATTTTTACATTAAGACCAATTTTTTTATATTGTTCCATTACAGATTTTGCTTCATCTTTTCTTAAAAGACCATGATCTACGAAAATACATTGGAGATTATCTCCTATTGCCTTATGGACTAGGCTAGCAGCTATTGTTGAGTCTACTCCACCTGAAAGTCCACATATCATCTTCTCGCCCTTATATTCTTTCCTAATTTTTTCAATTGTTTCATGAGCGATGTCTTTCATAATCCATGACTTTTCTGCCTTACAGATATCTAATACGAAATTTTCAAGTATTTGAAATCCATATTCCGAATGGGCTACTTCTGGATGAAATTGTACCGCATAGATGCTTTTTTCTTCATTTTCAAATCCAGCTATAGGACAATTTAGTGACCAAGCTGTTTTTTTGAATCCTTCTTTAAGTTTTGTTACAGAGTCTCTATGGTTCATCCATATTATAGATTCTTGTGGAACTTCTTTATAAAGTGCTGATCTTTGGTCTACAAATAATGGGGTTTTTCCATATTCCCCTTTCTCAGACTGCTTTATCTCTCCACCAAAATGATAAGCTAGAGCCTGCATTCCATAGCATATTCCTAAAACTGGTACTCCCAAATCTAGAATTTCAGGGTTTAGCTTAAGACTTTCTTCGCTGTGAATTGATTGTGGTCCACCTGTAAGGATTATTCCACTTAAGTTTTCAAGATTAAGGCTTTTTAAGTCCACATCACAATCGTGTAGACTTGCATATACACCCATCTCCCTCACTCTTCTAACTATAAGCTGGTTGTATTGACCTCCGAAGTCCAATACCATTATTTCAGATTTTTTCTCCATAAATCCTCCTATATTTCTCCAAATATTGCAAAAAATTTCATATAGTCCAAATTATTTATTTGATAGTAGAAATATTTCTCATCTTCATCATACTTTTTTAAGGTCAAACTTTCTACAATAGTCTTGAAGGCGTTGTTTTTCTTATTTAACTTGGCGTAGACTTTTTTATATCCTCCCAAGGTAAAAAAATAATCCATTACTGCCTCAAATGCTTCTTTTCCATAGCCTCTATTTCTTAAAGACTTATTTATTATAGGATAAATCCTTACCCCATCTTCATGTTTTACAGCCTTTATGCATCCTATAGATTCATTGATACCTTGTTTAACTATGTGCCAAAAGTTTATTCCACTTTTATTTTCATAAGCAAGATTAATATCTTCTATAAACTCTTTTGGCTTATATTTATCACTTAGGTAGTAGAATTTTGGCTCTTTAAAAAACTCCATTTCCTTATTTAAGTCATCTTCTTCAAACTTTCTTATAATAAGTCTTCTTGATATTATAAGTTTAGTATTTTCCATAATCCTCCCTCATATAAAAAGAGTGTTGCAAAATGAACATATCCATTTGCAACATCGCTTTCTATGAAAAATTCTTCTTGTAATAGTCTAGTACTTCTGTAGCTGTTTGTTCAATTGTGTTAAAGGTCACATCTATTACCTTACAATCTAAATCTTCGAAAACACCCTTAGCATAATTAAGTTCTTTATTGATTCTATCTTTTTCAAAGTATTCGCTTTTTGCATCTATACCTAGACCTTTTGATCTATCTTCTCTTATTAGGGATAGTTTATCAGGGTCTATGGTAAGTCCTATAATTCTTTTAGGATCTACATCAAATAATTCTTCCGGAAGCCTAATCTCTGGTACCAAAGGGAGATTAAATACCTTATAGTCCTTGGTTGCTAAAAGCATTGTTACTGGTGTTTTTGATGTTCTTGATACACCTAAAAGTACTATATCAGCATCCTTTATTCCTCTTTTGTCTTTTCCATCATCATACTTTACAGCAAATTCTATAGATTCTATCATTGAAAAATAATCATCTGATAATTTTCTTGTAAGTCTTTTCTCTCTTAGGGCTTTTTGTCCTGTTACTTCTTCAAAAAGTGAAAGGGCAGGTCCTAGTACATCTATTACCCTTATATTTTCTTCTTTTGCCAAATCTTTGGTATATTCTTCTAGTTTTTTTTCTGCTATAGTTTGTACTATAATAGAATTTTCTGGAATTTTTTCGATTAGTTCATCTATTTTTTCCTTAGTATCAATATTTGATTTTCTACTTATCTTAATATTAACTTTTGGAAAATGTGTAGTAACTGATTTTATAAAAGTTTCTGCTGTTTCTCCTGTGGAATCACTGATTATATATACTTTTAATTCGGCTTGGGTCATATTATCTCCTATTTCACTAATTCCTTAATGCTAAATATACTTGATACTCTCAAAGCAAGTTTATTTAACAAGCTTAACCTATTATTTTTTACCCTTTCATCATCAACCATAACCATAGTACTATCTAAGTATTTGTTACCTATTTCTTTGGTCTTTAATATCTCATCTAAGGCTTTGAGATATAGTTTTTGACTTAAATATTTATCAGTTTCAATTTTTTCTATACAATCATAATATTCTTTTTCAAGCCCATCTTCAAGTTCTTCTCTATTTACTTCAGCATTTTTAAAATCTTTAGTAAAGTTATTTATCCTTGTAAGATAGTTTAGGTTATCTTCACTATCTTCATATTCTACAAATTTTTCTAAAGCCTTAACTTTTTCTATTACTTGAAGTATATTGGACTCCCCTGTTTCAAGTACTGCATTTACTATATCATACCTAAATCCTTTATCTATAAGCATATTTTTCAACCTATCTATAAAAAATTCCTTAATTTTATCAAGAGTTTTATCATAGTCAAAGGCTATTTCATTTTTATCAGTATAGACAAATAAACAATCTTTTACTAAATCTTTTAAATCAA
This sequence comes from Anaerococcus porci, assembly GCF_034090325.1. Taxonomy (NCBI): domain Bacteria; kingdom Bacillati; phylum Bacillota; class Tissierellia; order Tissierellales; family Peptoniphilaceae; genus Anaerococcus; species Anaerococcus porci. Next base: position 30,191 of record NZ_JAXDSU010000073.1, on the reverse strand, counting down.
CATCAATTTTATTATCAGCTATGATATTAATAACCCCTATTGCAGACCTTCTTAATCCAAATGGATCTTGGCTACCTGTGACATATTTTTCTATTATATAAAGACCTGTAATTGTATCAATCTTATCAGCTATGGCTAAAACTATACCTGCGACTGATTTTGGAAGAGAATCTTCTGAACTTCTTGGTTTATATGCTTCTTCTATAGCCTGAGCTACTTGTTTATTTTCACCAGAATTTATTGCATATATTCTTCCCATAGTTCCTTGAAGCTCTGTGAATTCTATTACCATTTTAGTAACAAGGTCTGCCTTTGACAGATAAGCCGCCCTTGTAAGATTATCTAAAACATCATCTCCTAGCTTAAATTCATCTAGATAATTTTTAGATAAGGAAATTAATCTTTCTGTTTTTTGATGCATTGAGCCTAGACCTTCAAAGAAGGTAAGCCTATTTAAATCATCTACATATTCTTCTAATTTTTTCTTATTGTCTATATCATAGAAGAACTTAGCGTCTTCAAGTCTTGCTGTAAGTACTTTTTTATTTCCACTAATTACATTTTCCTTAGCATAGCTATCGCCATTTCTTACTAAAAGAAAATATGGCATTAGATTTTCATTATCATCTACTATCGGAAAATATCTTTGATGATCTTTCATTGGTGTAATTACAACTTCTTTTGGAAGTTTTAAATATTCATTGTCTATCTCCCCTATTAATACTGTAGGATATTCAACTATATTTATAACTTCTTCCAATAAGTCTTCATCTTTTAGAAAGTGGCCTCCTATTTCTTTGGCGTACCTATTTAGACCTCTAAGGATAGTATCACGTCTTTCCTTGTATGAAAGAATTACATAGTTTTCTCTAAGTAGGTTTAGATAATTATCTATCTTATCTACTACAAACTCATCTTTACCCAATACCCTATGTCCTTTTGATGTATTTGATACTTTGATTCCTTCTGCTTCAAATTCTAAAACTTCATCATCTAATAGTGATAGGAAATATCTTATAGGTCTTGCAAACCTTATCGACTTTCCACCCCATCTCATTGATCTAGGAAAATTTAGACCCTTTACAAGCTCATATACATTTTTCTTAAGTACGTCTTCAACTGATTGGCTTTCTTCCTTTTTTTCTATGTATACATAATCTTCACCTTTAAAATCTTTGATTATAACATCAGAAAGTTCTGCCTTTTGCCCTTTAAGAAAGCCTAAAAGTGGTTTTTTAGGATTACCATCTTCGTCATAGGATATTTTTTTGGAAGGTCCCTTAACAGAAATCAATTCTTTTGATATATTTTCACTAAGTCCTTCAAGTAAAATTGCAAATCTTCTAGGTGTAGATTCGACCTTAATTTTATCAAGGTTTAATTTATTTTCTTTTACTAAGTTTTTAAATTTTTCCTCAAGTTGTTTTTTGGTTGAATTTATATAGGCTGATGGAAATTCTTCAACGCCAATTTCTAATAAATATTTGCTCATTACTTATCCTTTCTTAAAAGGGGGTATCCAAGTTCTTCTCTTTTTTCTATATAGGATTTGGCAACCTTACTAGATATGTCCCTTACTCTTTTTATATAGTGACTTCTTTCACTTGCAGATATAGCTCCCATTGCATCTAAAGTATTGAAAGTATGTGATGATTTTAATACATTGTCATATGCAGGATATACAAGTCCCTTGTCAATTAACCTATTTGCTTCTTTCTCATATATATCAAATAGATTATGCATCACTTCACTGTCTGCATCTTCAAAAGAGTATTTAGAATTTTCATATTCTGGAATTTTAAAGACATCTTCATATTTTAGATTTTCTGACCACTTGATATCAAATACATTATCCACATTTTGTAGATACATACATACTCTTTCAAGCCCCATGGTAATCTCTCCACTTTCAAGCTCGCAGTTTATACCTCCTACTTGTTGGAAGTAAGTAAATTGGGTAATCTCCATTCCATCAAGCCATACTTCCCAACCTAGTCCCCAAGCTCCAAGAGTTGGTGATTGCCAATTATCTTCTACAAATCTTATATCATGTTCCTTTGGATCAATTCCAATAACTTCAAGACTTTTTAAATATAAGTCTTGGATATTTTCTGGAGTTGGCTTTAATAAAACTTGTAATTGGTGGTGTTGGTAGAGTCTATTTGGATTTTCTCCATACCTACCATCAGCTGGTCTTCTTGATGGTTCCACATAAACTACCTTCCAAGGTTCTTTCCCCAAACTTCTTAAAAAAGTATGAGGATTCATTGTTCCTGCTCCCTTTTCTACATCATAAGGTAACATGAAAGCACATCCTTGGCCTTTCCAATATTCAATTAATTTTAACATTAAGTCTTCGAAATACATTACATCTCCTATTATTTCATAACCCATTCTAGGGAAGAAAATTTTTTAATATCTAAACATTCCAAACAATAATCAATTATTAATTTGGATATTTTTTTCTTATCTATGGAAATATCAATCTGACTTACCTCAACACTTGGTGTATATAACAACTTTAGTATATACAAGTACTCATCTCTACTGATATATATCCTATCTCTTATATGTTTTTTACACCTATGGCATATTAGTCCTCCATTTTCTATAGAAAAGAAGGCAGAGTTTGGATTTATTTTTTCTCCACAATAAGAGCAATCTTTTAAGTTTGGTTTAAAACCTGAAAAAGATATGTACTTTAATAAAAAGCAAAGAAAAATATTTAGGTAATTTTCACTTGCTTTTTCAAAGCTCTCCCAGCTTGTATCTATTAAATTATAAACAAAATCCCTTTGATCTAAGTCAATAGTCCTTAATAATAAATCACAGATAGCTGATTTATATATTATTATATCAAAATTCTTATTAGATTTCGAATAAGAATTGATAAGACTTGCATCTTTTATACCATAAAACCTATCCCCTGACCTATAAAGATTATAAGATGCCTTTACAAATCTTTGTGTTGAAGATAAATTGCTATTTTTCTTATTTAATACTCCCTTTGCTATTATAGAAATCTTTCCCAAATCCTTGGCAAAAACTTCTATAATTTTGGAAGATTCCCTGTAGTTAAACTCTCTAAGTACAAAGGCTTCTATATTAGAATTATCATTTATATCCAAATCTTGTCACCAATTTTTGTTTTTTTCTCCAGTCCTTTTCTACCTTAACCCAAAGTTTAAGGTTAATCTTACTATCCATAAAAGTTTCAATCTCTGGCCTTGCCTTCATACCAATAGTCTTTATCTTTTGGCCATTTTTCCCAATAACTATTTCCTTATGGGTAGTTCTTTCAACAATTATAGTTGCATATATATCATAAAGATTTTTATTTTCTCTTTTTTTAAAATCATCTATCCTAACAAATATACCATGAGGTATTTCATTATTAAGGCTTTGAAGAGCTTTCTCTCTTATAATTTCTGATACAATAAATCTTTCATTTTTATCTGTAATCATATCACTAGGATAGTAGAGCGGACCTTCATCTAACATCTCTTTTATAATTTCTATATACTTATCAATATTTTCATCATTAAGTGCAGATATTGGAATTATATAGTCAAACATATTTAGACCTATATAGGTTTTTTTTATTTGGTCAATCTCACCCTCATCTAATAAATCACATTTATTTATAAGTAATACTTTTGGTCTATTTACTTTTTCTAAAAGCTTTAGTATCATTTTATCAAGCCTTCCTATTGAAAGGGAATTGTCTACTATAAAGGTAACTATATCTGAATCTTTTAGGCTTTCTTCTGATACTTCAAGCAAGTGTTCTTGTAGCTTATTTCTAGGTGTTTGTATACCTGGTGTATCTAGAAAAATAATTTGAGAATTTTCATCATTATATATTATTTTTATCTCATCTCTTGTAGTTTGAGGCTTGTTTGATATTATAGAAATCTTTTCACCCAAAATCTTTTCCATTAGGGTTGATTTCCCTACATTTGCCCTTCCTACTACTGATACAAATCCTGATTTCATTTATCCTCCAAGTCTTTTTTTGAAAAGTTGTATGGAAGAAAATCACTTATACCATAAACTTTATAATCATCTACACTATTTGCTATTACTATCTTTGAATCATCATCTAAAAATTCACTCATAAATTGCCTACAAGTGCCACAGGGAAAGGTCAAATCACTATCACCTGTAATTACTATTGTATCTATATCCCTATCTCCTTCACTTATAGCTGATGATAAGGCACTTCTTTCAGCACAAAGCGTTACCGAATAGGCTGCATTTTCTATATTTACACCCTTATAGATATTTCCATTCTTTGTCAAAACTACGCTTGATACTCTAAATTTTGAATAGGGTGAATATGAATTTTTCTTATTATCTATAGCAATTTTAATTAATTCTTTGATCTCTTTCATGAAAATACTCCAAATACAAATAAAGCAAAGGCTGTTCCTAATATAGCTCCTCTAATAATTTCTGGAAGAGAGTGGATATTTGCCTCAAAACGACTTTCTGCAACTATTATGGCAAGACCATAAAATACAAATATAAGCAAACCTTCTTCAACTCTCATAGCTCCTATGGTTGCTAGAGCGAAGGCAACAGATGTATGACCTGATGCAAATCCCCCATGGAAAGCAGTTCCATGTCCCTTATAAAAAATCCCTTTTAAGAATATAGTAAAAATAATTACTATAGAAATAGTTATAAGGGCAAGGTGAGATGGTCTTCTTGAAATCCTAAGTACAACTGAAGATGAAAAGTTTGCAACTTTATCAAAGAAAACTAGATAAGCTACAAAAAGTGTATTTAAGGCCGATACAAAGGTTGCAGCAGCCGATAAATCCTTACTTGCCTTAGCAATTTTCGACTTTTTTCCTCCACCTGCAAGGTTTACTGCCTGTTCCAACGATGTATTCATAAGCTCACATGATATTACAAAGGCAATAGATAAGACTAAAAACATCATCTCAATCCTTGATACATTCAAAAACAAGGATACAAGTAGAACAAGGATAGAAGCTAAAATATGAAATTTCATATTCTTTTCATTATTTATAGCAAAAACCAAACCTTCAAAGGCATAATCAAAACCTTTTACAAACTTTTCCCCTGGTCCTTTTGGTTCTGGCTTATACTTTAGCTTTTCATCTTCTCTTTCTTTCTCTTCTTTTAACTCTTTTTTGACCTGGACCTTAATCTCTTCAATAAGTTGTTTTTCATCTTTCATTTGAATACTCCAAGATTTTTCATAACTTCTTTTTCACATTCTCTCATAAGCTTTTTATCAGCTTCATCTATATGATCATATCCTAAAAGATGAAGCATGGAGTGGCAAGTAAGATACATTATTTCTCTTTCAAAACTATGACCTAAGTATTGCGCTTGGTTTTTTGCTATATCTACACAAATTATGACATCTCCAAGCATAAGATAGTCCTTTTCTAATATTTTTTCTATATCTTCATTGGCAAAATCTTCTATAGGAAAAGATAAGACATCTGTTGGATTATCAACATTCCTATATTCTTTGTTAAGACTATGGATTGTATCACTATCTACAAAACTTAGCGAGATTTCACACTTAGACTCATCTATATCTTTAACTCTTAAAACTTCTTTTATAACTTTTTCAAGTGTTTTTTGAAGATTTATATCTTCATTCGTTTGATTGTCTATCAGTAGATTCATCTTTTTTCATTCTTTCTCTTTTATTATCATCCTTTTCATAGGCTTCAATAATTCTTTGAACTAGAGGGTGTCTTACTACATCTATTGAAGTAAATTCCATAAATTCAATTCCTTTAACACCTTTTAGGATTCTAGATGCTGACTTAAGTCCAGAGTTTTTACCTCTTGGAAGATCTATTTGTGTAATATCTCCCGTAATAATTGCCTTTGACCCATAACCAAGTCTTGTCAAAAACATCTTCATTTGTTCATATGTTGTATTTTGAGCCTCATCTAATATTACAAATGAATTGTCCAAAGTTCTACCCCTCATATAAGCTAAAGGTGCTACTTCTATAACTCCCTTTTCTACTAGATTTTGGTAAGTTTCAAAGCCAAATATTTCAAAAAGAGCATCATAAAGTGGTCTAAGATATGGATCTACCTTATCTTGAAGATCACCTGGCAAAAAACCTAGACTCTCCCCTGCTTCTACCGCTGGACGGGTTAATATTATCCTATTTATTTCATTTGCCTTAAAGGCTTTTATTGCCATAGCAACAGCTAGGTAGGTTTTGCCAGTTCCAGCAGGTCCTATGCCAAACACCACATCTTTTTCTTTTATCATATTTATATATGACTTTTGACCTAATGTTTTTGGTTTTATAGGCTTTCCACTTGCAGTTGTTACTATAATATCATCAAGAGATGATTTTATTACATCCTTATTTTCACGAACAAGCATATCAGCATGATATTTTAGAGATTGAAAATCTATTATTCCATCTTTTTTTACTACTTCTAGAACTTGCCTTATAAGCTCTTTTACTAAGTCTACATTTAACTTATCGCCCTTGACTGATATAATTCCATCTTCAGTTTTTATTTTTACATCAAACCTAGATTCCATATATTTTCTATTTTTATCAAAATTTCCAAATAAACTCATCAATAAATCTGTATTATTTACTTCTATAATCTCTTTTATTTTAATCACTCCTTATTTATATATTATACCATCTTAAGCATATAAAGAAAAAGATGAGATACTCACCTAGTAACTCATCTTTTTGATTTTGGCTTAGCAATTATTTCCGAATAAATAATAGCCTTTTTTAGCTCACTTTTCTTAATTTTGCTTTTCTTTTTCTTATATATGTCAGAACTTTTATCATCTATACTCTTAGAGTGTTTTTTTTGAAGTTTTTCCTTTAACTCTCTTTGTTTTTCTAAATTATTCCTTATCTTATCTCTAACCTTAGAATCTTCATTTTTTGAAGTTTTTTCCTTAATTTCTTTTAATTTCTTTTCAATATTTGACTCAATAAATTTTTTAGTGAACTTTTTACTATTTTCCTTAGGTAAAGACTTATTTAGCTCTTTTTTGACTTCTTTAATCCATTTGTCATATTCTGGAATTTCTCCACCTTTATTACCTGACTTTTCAAGCTCATAACCTAGTTTTGAAAATCCATCCTTTACTTTATCAAACATTAGAATTCTTCTCTATCATCTGAATCTGATATTGAGTTTCTCATTTGAGTATCAGCGATGATATTTTTCATATTATAATAATCAAGAACTCCTAAGTTTCCACTTTCAAGAGCCTTAGCTATAGATAGAGGAACTTTAGATTGGGCTTCTACAAGCTTGGCCTTATTTTCTTGTTCAAGAGCAACCGCTTGGGCACGTCTTTCTTCTGCCTTAGCTTGAGCGATGTTTTTATCGGCTTCTGCTTGGTCTTTTTGAAGCTCTGCTCCTACATTTCTTCCTATATCTACATCTGCTATATCTATTGAAAGAATTTCAAAAGCTGTTCCTGAATCTAGTCCCTTTTCAAGCACTGTTTGGGATATATTATCAGGATTTTCTAAAACTTCTGAGTGAGACTCGCTTGAACCTACTGTTGTTACTATACCCTCTCCAACTCTTGCTATTATTGTTTCCTCACCTGCACCACCGACAAGTCTTTCAATATTTGCCCTTACAGTAACTTTGGCTATTACCTTAACCTCTATACCATTTCTTGCAACTGCTGCAATGGTTGGTGTGTTTATAACCTTTGGGTTTACTGAAACTTGGACTGCTTCAAATACATTTCTTCCTGCAAGATTCATTGCTGCTGCTTGTTGGAAAGTTAGGTCTATATTTGCTCTTTCTGCTGCAATTAAGGCGTCTACAACTTGGTTTACATCTCCTCCTGAAAGAAAATGACTTTCTAGGTCACTACTTGAAAGTTTGATTCCTGCTTGGTGGGATTTTATTAATGCATAGACTATATGCCTTGGATTAATTCTTCTAAATCTCATTGCAACTAAAGATACCATAGAAACTGGTACTCCAGATGATCTTGCTGTTATCCATAGTCCTACTGGAACCATGGTAAAAAACACAATTAATAATATTACAACCAATACTGGTATTACAAATGCCATTATTTAATCTCCTTTACAATTATATGTCCATCTTTTATCTCTACTACTTCTATTTGACTATCCTTTTTTATAAATTCGCTATTAGTCTTTGCATCATAGCTTCTACCATCTATTTCGATAAGACCTGTTGGTCTAAGTATTGTCTTGGCAAATCCTTTTGCACCAAGGAGATATTTGTAATCTTTCTTGGAGTTATAACCTCTTTCCTTTGTTTGCACATCCTTTAAGATTGTCCTATCAAATAATCTTGCAGAAAATCCAAGTCTTATAAAGACTGTCACACTTATAAAAACACTTGCTGCTGTTACAAAAAGAACCATAATTCCAAATAAAGAATTATTAAAGCTATCAAGAAGTGAATAAACCGTCAGTATAGAGCCTAAAATTCCTAATATACCAAAACCTGGTATAAAAAGCTCAAAAGCTAATAATAGTATACCTGATATAAAGGATAGGATAGTTAGCATGCTCGCATCTCCCCTGTCTATATTTGTCTTATAAAAAAATATAAAAAGTGCTAGGGCAATAAGTCCAAAAAGAAGCTTTTTGTCTGTAAAAAATACTGCCACTATACTTATAAAAGCAAGACTAAATGACAGGGCCAATATTATATCATAAGCCATATTACCTCCTTCCTAGATAATATTTATCTTGATTATTTAATACCCATTTTATTAAAAAACGAACTATTTATAATAAAATTTTTATCTAGTAAGAGTCATTTTTATAAATTTTATCCTTCTACAAGTTCTCTCAATCTTCCTGTAAGCTTGTATGGTGTTTTTTTCAATTCTTTTATATTTCTAACTCCAACAAGAGCCATGAATAGTTTTATCTTAACTTGTAATTCCTTTAAATACTTAAGGGCATAGTCATAGTCTCCCCTTAGTAGGTATGATAATATTTCCCCACTTACAGCTGTCATATCAGCCCCGAGTATTAAAGACTTACAAACATCAACGGAATTTCTTATTCCACCACTTGCTACCAAGAAAATATCATCAGCTACACTTCTTACATCAAGTATTGCCTTGGCTGTTGGTATACCCCAAGAATAAAATTCTGAATAATCCTTATCAAAGATTCTCATATCTTCAATCTCTATAAAGTTTGTTCCGCCTTTTCCAGCAACATCAATATACCTTACTCCTATATCATAAAGTTTTTGAGCTGCATCTTTGCTTATACCAAAGCCCACTTCTTTTACAAATAAAGGTACCCTTAAGCTCTTTACAACTTTTTTAAGGTTTTCAAAATTATTTGAAAAGTCCCTATCTCCTTCATCCATAACAAGCTCTTGAGCAATATTTAAGTGAGCTTGCATAGCATTTGCTCTTATAAGATCTTTGGCAAATTCAAAATTTTCAAGATTATTTTCCCAACCTAAGTTGCCAAGCTTTATGATATCATCTTTTTTACTTAAAAGACTAAAACTTGCCCTTGAATCTTCATCTTTTAAAGCAATAGCCTGACTTCCTACAGCCATTGGAATATTTATTTCCTTACATATATTAGATAAATCCTCATTGATATCTTCACTTATATCTGTTCCTCCCGTCATGGCATTTACCATAACCGGCATAGAAATTTTCTTTCCAAGAAATTCTACAGAAGTGTCAATATCATCGAAGTTAATATCACTTAAGGCGTTGTGTTCTACATATACATTATTTAAAAGAGTCTTTGACCTAAACTCTGCCCTAAGGTAATTTTCTATGTGTTGGTCTTTTCTTTCTCTTCTTTTTTCGTCCATATAAAATCCTTAATTATTATTCACATTATCTGTACTTTCTTCAACTTCATCTGCTGGCTCATCATTTTGTTCAGTTTTTGATATATCTTCTTTTGGTTTTTTCTCTTCAGGATTAGTATCAATTATTGAATTTTCTTCTGTTACATTTTTGTTTTGGATTTGATTTTCGTTTTGGATTTGCCCTTGATTTTTAATTTCATATTGATTTTGTCTTTCATCTTGATTTTTGCTTCCATCTTCGTTAGATTTATAATCATATCCTTCATTACTTTCATTGTCATAATTGAAGTTATCGTATTCATAATATCCACTATCTTCTTTTCGCCATCCACTTAATTTGTACTTTCCAAATACCTTATCAACCAATTCCCAGGTTTTTTCATAGTCTGGTATATAATAGCTTATTCCTTCAATATCATTTGCTACTCCTGGAACTGTATAAGTAGAAAATTTATCAGACGAAAATTTCGAAATATTTTGTGCAAAATCAAGCATTATGTTAAGTGGAACATTAGTTTTTACATACTTAAAATAAGATTCTACAAAGGTTGGCAAGTTCATGGTTTTAGATTTCCTAACCATTTCATTTACTATATTTTTCATAAATTCTTGCTGAGTAGAAACTCTTCCAAGATCTCCATTATTATAAATTTTTCTAGTTCTTAAATACCACAAAACGTCCATACCATTCATATTAGTCTTTCCTGGTCTAAGATGAACATCTCCATGGTCAATATTTATACCATCTGGAATTGTATATTCTACTCCACCCATAGCATCTACAATTTTAACCAAGGCATCATAGTTTATTTCAGCATAATAATCTATATCAAGACCTAAAAATTTTCTTAATGACTGAAGTGTAAGTTCTATTCCTCCATAGGCATGAGCATGATTTGCCTTGGTAAATTCTTCCCTAACCTTTATCCTTGAATCTCTAGGTATAGATAAAAGATCTATTTTACCAGTTTCAGAGTTTATCTTACAAAGCATTATGGTATCAGTCCTTGTAAAATCCGAGTTACCTTCATCATCTCCATTTACATCAACCCCTACCAAAAGCATCAAAATCTCATGAGGGACTTTTTGTTCCTTATTCTCATCCGCAGCTGCAAGGCCATAATTTGAAATATTTTTCTTATCTTGTAACTTATTTAAGATAGCATTAGATCCGAAATATGTTATGGCTATAACTAAAATACTAACTAAAAATCTTTTAAACTTCATCATAACTCCTTCTTATCTTGTAATTATAGCATAGTTGTTACATAAATAAAATAAAATTTACAAGTATGGTATAATTATCTTATGATTAGACTAATTACTATAGATATAGACGGTACTCTTTTAACATCAACTAGGAGTCTGCCGAAAAAAAACAAAGAAATGATTTTAAAAGCAAAGTCGATGGGCTGTCACATAGCCCTTGTTAGTGGAAGACCTTTTTCTGGGATTTTACCTTATGTAAAAGAACTTGACCTTGAAGGTGAAGGTCACTTTTCTATCTCCCAAAATGGATCATATATTTTTGACAACCACACTAAGGAGATTATTACAGGAACCTATCAATATCCCAAAGACCTTATTCTACTTGATAGGGCCCTAGAAAAGTTTAAAGTTCAAATCTCAGCTATGGATGATAAAAGTTTTTACACAAGACACAAAAATCCCAATATTTTAACAAGACTTGATTCTTTTATCACAAAACTTAAATTACAAAAAATTAATTATAACAACCTTGATAAGAATAAAACTTTTGGTAGATTTTTAATAATGGGTTGGCCTTGGAATATAGAGAAAGTGATGAATAATATGCCAAAAGTTGTAGATGATAATTTTTACTATGTAAAGACTGCCCCTATCCTTATAGAAGTAATGAATCCAAAAACAAACAAGGGACATGCTATTAAACTAATGAGTGAAAAATTAGGCTTTGCACTTGATGAAATAATGGCAATTGGAAATGAAATGAATGATATACCTATGCTTGAAATGGCAGGCTTTGCTGTAGCTATGGAAAATTCCAACGACTTATTAAAACCTCATTCTGACTTTGTTACAAAGTCAAATAATAAGGCAGGTGTAGGATATGCTATTAAAAGACTTATAGAAAATAATTTTGAAAAATATACAAACTAAAAAGAGAGTGATTTTGAATTGAACCTATCAATCTGGAATTCTGATTGATAGGTTCAATTCATTTTACCTACTCTCTTTTTTGATTTTTTTATATTTTAAATATGAATTTGCTGCCATAAGTATTGTTACTAAAACTAATATCCACCAAAATGGTCTCCCCTTCCAATACTGGATTACTGTGAGTATTATAAGCAAAATTAAACTTATTAGACTAGTTAAAAATTCAAGACTTTTATAGTCTTTTATATTATTTTTCATCTTTTTCTATAACTTCTTCCAAAGTCTTCCAAGATAAAAGTGCACATTTTACCCTCTGAGGCATATTGGAAATATTTTGGAAAGCTGCTGCATCTCCAATTTTTTCCAAATCTTCATCACTTACGTCTTCTCTTTTAATCATGGCAATATAAATTTTCGCCATTTCTTTAGCTTCTTCTAGTGTTTTTCCAACAATTTCATCACACATTACAGATGTTGCAGCTTGACTTATAGCACATCCATGACCAGTAAAGGCGGCATCTGTAATTTTGTTTTTATCTTCATCATATTTTAATTCTAAAACTATCTCATCTCCACATGAAGGATTGTGTCCTGGCTCCTTTATATCAGGAGCTTCTAATGTTCTTTTATTTCTTGGATTTCTAGAATTTTCTAAAATAACTTGGGTGTATATATCATTTAAGTCCATTATAATCCCATTACCTTTCTTACATTTTTAAGCTCTTTTGCAAAATATTCTACTTCTTCTTTAGTATTATATATTGCAAATGAAGCTCTGCAAGTTGAAGATACACCTAAATAGGTATGAAGCGGCATAGCACAGTGGTGACCACTTCTTACAGCAATCCCATTCATATCAAGGATTGAGGCAATATCATGGGGATGTATATCACAGAAAGCAAAGGATAAAACTGAACCTGTATTTCTTTTTTCTGGGAAAAATATTTTTATATTATCTATATCTTTTATAAGGTCATAGGCATATCTTACAAGTTCATTTTCGTGTTCATATATATTATCTATTCCAATTTCATTTATAAAGTCAATAGCTGCTGAAAGTCCTACAACTCCTCCAACATCTTGAGTTCCCGCTTCAAATCTTTGAGCTGGTTTTGCAAAAGTTGATTCTTGTTCATAGACATATTCAATCATATCTCCACCAAGGTTATAAGGCTTAAGATTTTCCAAAAGACTATATTTCCCAAATAAAATACCAATTCCTAATGGCGCATACATTTTATGCCCTGAAAAAGCAAGAAAATCACAATCAATATCTTTAACATCTATAGCCTTGTGAGCTGCAAGCTGGCAAGCATCAACTATAGAAATAGCTCCTACTTCATGGGCAAGCTTAGTAATCTTTTTTACATCGGTCATCTCACCTGTTACATTCGATGACGCAGTTATTGCTACAATCTTAGTTTTATTTGTAATCTTATCACGAAGCTGATTATAATCTAAAGAAAAGTCTTCGTTTAGGTAAACATACTTTAAAACAGCACCCTTTTCTTTGGCAACTCTTTGCCAAGGTACAAGATTTGCATGGTGTTCTAGAATTGATATTAATATCTCATCACCTTCTTTTAAATTTTCACTTGCATAAGAATAAGCAAGAAGATTTAAAGACTCTGTTGCATTTCTTGTATATATTATCTCTTCAGGTCTATTAGCATTTATGAAATTTCTAATTTTTTCTCTAGTTTTTTCATAAACTTCTGTAGCCTTCCAAGAAAGATAATGTGAGCCCCTATGAGGGTTTGCATTTGAATACTTATAGTAATCTGCTTGAGCATTTATTACTGAAAGTGGTTTTTGGCTTGTAGCTGCTGAATCTAGATATATGACTTTTTTCCCGGTTTTTTCTGCATCCAAAAATGGAAATTCATTTCTTATTTTTTCTATATTCATCTAATCCCTCGTATTCATTGTGTGTATTTTATACCTTAACTTTTCTCTTAATTCTTTATGATCTACCTTATCAATAGTAGGTGCAAAATTTGCTTCAAGCATCAAGCTTTCAGCCTTTTTCTTAGAAAATCCTCTACTCATAATATAAAATAACATTGATTTATTAAGTCTACCCACACTTGCAGCGTGCTCACCTGCCACGTCTTTTTCTTCATTTAATAAAACTGGCGCTGACCTATTTATAGCATCTGAGCTAAGCATCATAGCATAATCACCTATCTTGCCATCAGCTTTTATGCAACCTCTTTTAAGATCAACTACACCCTTCCACCTTTTTTCAGCCTTACCTTTTAAAGCCCCATTAAATAGGCAGTTTGATGAAGTTATTTCACCTTTATGTTCATTAAAGCTAGCTATATCTAAGAATTCATTCTTGTCTTTAAAGTAAATTCCATTTTCTTCAAGACTTGATTCATTTCCATCTAGGAAGTTTTTTATAGAAACATAAGATTCATCTGCTTGTAGTTCTATATAAGATATATCAAGTTTTGCCCTATCATTTATAATTGATGATATTTGTTGGAAATTTGAAGAATTTTCTTGTATATCAACTACTACAACAAGCTTGACAAAGGAGTCTTCATCAAGATTAACCCTTATCAAGGAATTTATAATACTTTTTGTCTTTTCAGATTGGGAAAAGTTAAGTAAAAATGAAGATTTTGAATTTTTTCTGGCATTTATATCTATTTTTGTTACAAGTTGATTCGACTTTGAATCAAGGTTAAGATTTATAAATTCAAGTCCACTTTCTCCTTCAATCTCCCTATATATATTAAGGTTATTAAATTCTTTATTTTCTTTTAAGAAAGCTTCTGAAAGTCCATATGTCTTTGGTGCAAATACCTCATCAAGATTTTTATTTTCTTTATTTGAACATTCTTTATTAAGGTATTTTTTAAATTCATTTATACTTGGAGCTTTTTCACTGTAATTTAATTTTGTATAAGACCAAGTAGGTTCTCTCATTACATTTACTTTTTCCATCAGCCATTAGCTCCTTCCAATTCCATATCTATTAGATTATTCATCTCTACTGCATATTCTAATGGTAATTCCTTGGCAACTGGTTCTGCAAACCCTCTAACTATCATGGACTTAGCCTCGTTTTCTGGAATACCCCTACTCATTAGGTAAAATATTTGTTTTTGGTCTAAAGAGCCAATTTTTGCTTCGTGACCACAGTCCACTTCATCATTTCTTATATCAAGAGTTGGTATTGTATCAGACTTAGACTCTCGTGAAAGCATTAAGTTTTCACAATCTATAGTAGATTTTGAACCCTTTGCTTTTTTACCGATTTTTACATATGATCTTGTCATAGACTTACCACTTCCTTGAGTTATAGACTTTGTAAGGGCTGTAGAGTAAGTGTTTGGTGCGTTATGAATCATTGAACAACCATTATCTATATATTGTCCATCTGATGCAAAGGTAATTCCTGTATACTCTGCCCTAGCTCCTTCTCCATTAAGAACAGTTGTAGGATAAAGCATGGATACTTTTGAACCAAATGAACCTGATATCCATTCAACTTTACCATTTTCTTCCACTATAGCTCTTTTTGTATTTAGATTATACATATTTCTAGACCAGTTTTCTATTGTAGAAAACCTAACATCTGCATCTTTGTGAACAAAAATCTCTACACTACCTGCATGTAGGTTTACTACGTTGTACCTTGGTGCAGAACATCCCTCTATAAAATGAACTTTTGCACCTTCTTCTGCAATTATCATGGTATGTTCAAATTGTCCTGCTCCAGGAGCGTTAAGTCTGTAGTAGGATTGAAGTGGTATGTCTACATTTACTCCTTTTGGAACATAAATTAAAGATCCACCTGACCAAACTGCTCCATGTAAAGCTGCATACTTGTGTAGTGTTGGTGGAATTGCTCTTTGAAAATATTTATGAACTATGTCTTCATGCTTTTTTAAAGCCGTATCAAAGTCTGTAAAAATTACACCTTGGTCTGATAAATGTTTTTGAATTGAGTGATAAACTTCCTCACTATCATATTGAGCACCTACACCTGCAAGAGATTCTTGCTCCGCTTGAGGTATTCCAAGCCTATCAAATGTATCCTTTATCTCTTTAGGTAGGGCATCCCAATTGTCCTTTTTATCAGTTTTAGGCTTAACATAGGTTGTTATATCCTCTATATTAAGCTCAGATAGGTCTGGTCCCCATAGTGGATTTGCTGTTTTTTCGAAAATTAAAAGTGATTGTAGTCTTCTTTTACGCATCCACTCTGGTTCATTCTTCTTTCTTGATAACTGCTCCACAATTTCTCTATTTAAACCCTTATCAGATATATCAGAGTATTCAAACTTATCAATAACATCATAGATGCCCCTATCTATATCCTTAAAGCTTGATTCATCAAATTTCTTTTCTGTCATATTAAACCCACTCATATCCTTCTTTTTCAATTTTTTCCATTAATGATGCATCTGATGTGTATTTAATTTTTCCATCTTTAAGAACATGAACATAGTCTACGTCGATATTTGCTAAAAGCTCATTGTGGTGAGTTACTACTATAACTGCATTATCTTCTGATAAATAATTTTTAATTCCTTCGCTTACTATCCTTACCGCATCAACATCAAGACCTGAGTCTGTCTCATCGAGCATAGCAAGTTTTGGATTTAGGATTTTAAGTTGTAAGATTTCAGACTTCTTTCTTTCTCCTCCTGAAAATCCAACATTTACATATCTATAAGCATATTCTTCAGAAAGTTTTAATTCTTCCATTTCCTTCTTTAATTCCTTGTTAAAGCCTAAAATTGAAGGTTTTTTTCCTGTAACTTCTTCTTTGGCTTGTTTTAAGAAATCTCCAAGCCTAACACCTGAAATTGCATCTGGTGATTGGAAGGACATAAAAATTCCAGCTTTTGCTCTCTTGTCTGTTGTAAGGTCTGTAATGTCTTCACCTTCAAAATAAATTTTTCCTTCTGTTACATCATAAATCGGATTTGCCATGATAGCATTCATTAGGGTAGATTTACCTGACCCATTTGAACCCATAATTACATGAACTTCACCTGCATTTACCTTTAAATCTATTCCTTTTAATATTTCAGTATCATCTACTGAAACATGTAAATTTTCAACTTTTAATAATTCTTTCATTATAATACCTCTTTAAATAAGTTTAAGAAAAAACAAATATTCCTATATTTTCATAAATATAATATTTCTGTTAAATTATACCATTTTTACCAGCTTTATACATTATAAAGTATACTACTTTAGTATGAATTGTCAAAACTTGAAATTTTAACATTTATCTTATAAATTTGAAATTAATTTTCCTATCTGCTTTTATATAATCTTCTCTTTTAACATAATCTATTAACATTCTATTTATAGGCTTATCTACAGAATAAATAATCTCTTTTCCCTTAAACATCCAATAATCTCCTCCACCCAAGGCCCTATATTGGTTAGTAACAAGCTTAAATTTGTCATCATCTTTTACTTCTTTTCCCTTATATTTTAAGCTTACTAGTCTTTGATTGAGCGATTTATTTAAGTCATAAATATATTCTATACCATAATAAAAATCATAATTGTAGCATTTTATTTTAGGTTTAAGATAGGACTCATTTACCTCAAAGTCTCCATTTTTCTTAATGAAGTACATCGAATTTAAGCAAAGAGCCTCTTTAAGCTCTCTTCCATTAATTTCAATTACTGCAAGAGTATTATTGAAAGGATAGTTGTTTAGTATATCCCTTCTTGCAATATTTTTGCCAAGTCCAGGTGCCTCCATAAGAAATATGGCAGTAGAAGAAATATCAGCATCTGAATTTTCTAGTTGAACCTTATTTACAAAATTAGGATAAGGATGTCCATGAAATCTTGCATAATTTGTATCTAAAATTCTAAGGTCATCTCCTACCCCCAATTCTTCATTTAACCAATCTGCCATCGATTCTTCTATCTGGGGGGGGGGCGGGGGGGTGGGGGTGGGGTCGTCTACAAACCTTGTGTCTTTTAAAGATACTTCTTTATTTATAATGTTTTTATCATCATCAAGTAAAATCTCAACCTTTCCCAAAAACTCTCCTCTATAGCCTGGCTGACAAATAGCTACATCATCAATTATTTGAGATAATTTTCTATGTTGATGGCCTGTAAGAATTACATCAATTCCTGGAATTTCCTTTAAGATTCTATACCCTTCATTCTCTCCGATATTAGTATCAGTTATCTCCCCTGTTTCAAGATCTTTTTCAAAACCTCCATGGTAAGCTATTACTAAAATATCTACCTTATCTCTTAATTTTTCTGAAAGCTCTTTTGCCTTTTCAAAGGCTGATTCAAAAAAAAGATCCTTGATATTATCCTCTAATTCCCAATTTTTTATATACTGCGTTGAAAGCCCAATAATCCCAATTTTTATTCCATTTTTTTCAATTACCTCATACTCTTTTGCAAAATCTTTGCCATTTTCTTTGATATTTGCACAAAGGTATGGAAAGTTACAGGATTTCATATATTTCTTTACATAGTCTTTACCATAGTTAAAACCATGATTTCCTAAAACTCCTATATCATATCCAATAGTATTTAGAATATTTGCAAGATATGATATATTTGAACTTTCATATACATATTCAGCAAGGACTGATCCTTGAATAAAATCACCCAAATCTATTAAGAGTGTATTCTCATCTTTTTCTTCTTCAATAATAGTAGAAAGTTTACTTAGGCCAATGTTTTTTTCTTCCTTACTAATATAGTCAGTAGGGAAAATATAGCCATGAAGGTCACTTGTAAACAAAAGTTTTATTTTCATAAGCCCTCCTTTTCTAGCAAAAAAAAACACTTTTTATAAAAGTGTTCTCTTATAATAAGTATTTTATTTTATTTAAACTATATTTCAACTAATAATCGCTTAATTCATTTTCAACTAAATCAACTAAAGCTTGAACCGCTTCTTTTTCACCTTCTCCTTGAGCTTTTATAGTAATCTCATCACCCTTACCAGCACTCATAGAAAGTACAGACATAATAGATTTAGCATTATAAGATCTGCCATCTTTTTCAACATTTATATCACAAGCATGTTTCACTGCTTCTCTAATAAAGATTGATGCAGGTCTAGCGTGTAAACCGATTTCATTTACAAGCGTGACTTTTTCCTCGTACATAATTCCTCCATTAATTCGTTGCTATTTCAAAATAGTATAATCTTAGACTTTATTTATATAATAGATTCTTTAGTTATTATTATACACGTTTTTATAATAAAAACAATAGCAAACGATTTTACAAAATCTTTCTTGCGTTAATGTATAAAATAACTCAGCCTATATACTATCATTTGTAATCTTTTCTAGAATTTATTATATCACTAAAAAAATATTTGACAAAACTTTTTTATATATTTTCGCAAAATAAATATAAAGAGGGTCATTATCCCTCTTTATTTTATCCATTTATAAATCAATCTAATCTTTTTAATAATTCTAATAAGAATTTATAGTTATTTTTAGTAGATTCTATATTAAGCCTCTCATCTGTAGAATGAGCACCTTCAATCTCTGGACCAAATGATACCATTTGGGTATCTTTTAAATCTTGTTTTAAAAGTCCACACTCAAGTCCACCATGAGTTGTTAGAACTTTTGGATTGTATCCAAATAAGTCCTTCCATGTTTTAATCATTTTCTCAAGTAATATACTGTCTTCTCTTTCCCATCCAGGATATTCATTGTGAGAATATAGTTCTGCCCCATAGACTTTAACTTGCTTTTTAATTTGGTCACGTCTTGCTCTTTTTGCTGATGTAACTTCACTTCTAGTAAGTACTATAAAAATAATCTTATCCTCATCTTCATCTATAAGACCAAGGTTTGAACTTGTTACAAGAGAGCCCTTATATTTTTTGACAACTCCATCAGATACTGCTAATACTGCATCTGTCATTCTTTGAGATAAATCCTTTGATAAAACTTTACTTCTCTTTTCTACACTTTTAATTTTTATCTCACCCTTTGGATCAGAACCTTTATATTCATGAAGAATTTCTTCTTTTACTTCTTCTAACTTTTTAAGAGATTTATCAAGGTTTTTAACTTCTATTATAGCCCTACTTTGGGATGGTATAGCATTTCTCTTAACTCCACCTGAAACTTCTGCAATTCTTACATCTTCTAGACTATCTATCATACGGAAAAGTCCTTTAATAGCATTTAGTCTATACTTATCAATTTCCATTCCTGAGTGACCGCCTTGGAAATTCTTTAGTTCAATTTCTACAAAGTCTCCATCAGATTTTTCATATTCTTTATCAAATGAAAATTCTATATCCATTCCCCCAGCACATCCTACAGTGAGAATTCCATTTTCTTCACTATCTATATTTAATAGATATTTTGGATTTTCTAGTTTATCTGTATCTAAGTTATTAACACCAACCATTGATGTTTCCTCACCTGTAGTTATGAGAACTGAAATTGGACCATGTTCTATCTTATCATCATCTAAAATAGCAAGGGCAAAGGCTAAAGCTATCCCATCGTCTGCTCCAAGTGTTGTAGCCTCTGCTGTAAGCCATTGTCCATCAAGTAAAAGTTTGATTGGATCTTTTTTAAAATCATGATCTGATCCATCTTCTTTCACAGCCACCATATCCATATGACCTTGAAGCAATACTGAAGGATAATCTTCATAACCTGGACTTGCTTCTTTTTTTATAAAAACATTTAAGACATCATCTTGCCAATATTCTAAGTTTCTTTCTTTAGCAAAGTTTACTAGGAAATCTGATATTTCCTTTTCATTTCCACTTTCTCTTGGTATTTTGGATATTTCTCCAAACCAATGAAATACTTCTTTTGGTTCTAAATCTTTATATTCCATATTACCTCCTAATATCCTACCAATACTATACTAGTATTGACTAAAATATAAAAGCATCTGACAAAGTTGAATCTCCCATAAGTCTTTTATTTGCCCTATATTCTAATATGTAGTAAAATTTTTATATAAAATTAATGTGGAGAGATATATGATTAATACTTATTTATTATGTGGAGGTCCTTCAAGTGAGCATGATATTTCCCTAAGGAGTGCCCTCAACATTTCAAAAAATTTAAACAAAGACAAATATAAACTAAAAATTGTTTATGTTAACAAAAAAGGATGCTTTTCAAAAGCTTTTGACTTTTATGAAACAGATGATGAATTTGACTTAGTTAAGGATTGTAAAGATAACCTTCTTGAATCAATCTCTGATTTCTTATTAGATATAAAAGACCTTGATAAGGATAAATTGATGATAATTCCATGTATCCATGGAACATATGGCGAAGACGGAACTATTCAAGGTTTTTTAGACTGTCTTGATGTTGCTTATATTGGAAATGGTCTTTTATCATCATCAGTATGTATGGATAAGGTTACAGCTAATGATATTTTTGAAAAAAACAAATTATCACAGGCAAGATACCTTTATGCAAAAAAAGATTCTTTTGATGACAATTTTATAAAAAAATGTGTAGAATATATAAAATTTCCTATGATTGTAAAACCTTCTGCCAATGGTTCATCAGTAGGAGTAAATAAGGCAGAAAATATTGAAGATTTAAAAGAATATGGAAAAGAAGCACTAAAATATGATGAAAAAATTCTTGTTGAAGAGGCTATTCGAGGTCAAGAAGTTGAAATCGCAGTAATTGGAGATATTAACCCTAAAGCAAGTAGACCAGGTGCCTATACAACTGACCATGTATTTCTAGACTATGATGCCAAATACTTTGATAAGTCTACCAAAGAAGCCCTTCCTTATGAAATGGACGAAGATGATGAAAAAAGGCTTAAAGACTTTGCAATAAAATGCTATAAGGCTTGTGATTGTGAAGGATTTGCAAGAGTTGACATATTTTATAGAGACCATGACTTCTTTATAAATGAAATAAATACCTTCCCAGGTTTCACACCTTCATCATTTTTTGCAAGACTTTGTGAAATTTCCTTTGGCCTAAATTTTACAGAAGTTTTAGACCTACTTATAGATGAAGGTTTTAAAAGATATAAAAAAGGAGTTTTAAATGATTGAAAGAACGCTAGGTCACATTTGTAAGATGCTTGGTGGAGAAATTTCAGATCCATCATCTTCTGATGTTATTATTAGAGGAGTTTCTATAGACTCTAGAACTATACAAAATGGAAATCTTTATATACCCATAGTTGGTGAAAAATTTGATGGTAGAATCTTTATAGAAGAATGTGAAAAAGCTGGAGCTCCTTGCTTTTTGATAGATAAAAATTTCAAGGTTCCAAAGTCAGTCACTATTCCATATTGCATAGTAGATGATACAAAAAAAGCTCTCCAAGACTTAGCCAAAGCTTATAGGAATGAACTTGATATAACAATAATTGCCCTTACAGGTTCAAATGGAAAAACTACAACCAAAAACCTAATACATGCAGTATTATCAGAAAAGTACAGAGTTGAAAAAACTCATGGCAACCTAAATAATGAAATAGGTGTACCAAGAACTATCCTATCATTTTCAGATGATACTGAGATAGGAGTTGTAGAAATGGGTACAGATGATTTTGGAGAAATATCTCTTCTTACAAACATTGCAAGACCTGATATAGCAGCTATAACAAATATAGGTGATGCCCATCTTCTTAAACTTAAAACAAGAGAAGGCATTGCAAAAGCTAAGTTTGAAATAATAGAAGGTTTAAAAGAAGATGGATTATTTATCTACAATGGTGATGACGAAATCCTAAAAAAGGTATTTCCAAACTATAAGCTATCACAAAAAGTCCTAACTTTTGGTCAAAATGATGATGTCGATTTTAAGGTTAAATCTTTAAGTCTTACAAATACTTACACAAGATTTATCTATAAAGATGAGGAATATACCGTTCCACTACTTGGAGCCCACCAAGTTTACAATGCAGCCTTGGCAGTTTTGATTGGAAAAATCTTTGAGCTTTCATACAAAGATATTAACAACGGCCTACTAAAAGCAAGTAATACTGGAAATAGGAATGAACTTATCCAAAGAAATGGCTTTGATATCCTTAATGATGCCTATAAATCTAATCCTCAATCCTTAAGAGAAGGGCTAAACCTTGCAGGAATACTTGATGGATACATGAACAAAATCGCTGTATTAGGAGATATGCTTGAACTTGGAGAGGATGAAGAGAAACTTCACTATGAGTCAGGTCTTGAAATAGATCCTAAAAAAATTGACTATGTTTTATTCTATGGACCTCTTTCAAAACAAATGCACAAGGCAAGCCTTAAAAACTTCTCAAAAAATAGATCTCTTCATTTTGAAAATAAAGATGATTTAATTGACAAGTTAAAGCAAATAATAACAAAATCTAGCCTTGTCTTTGTAAAGGGGTCAAGAGGGCTTCATATGGAAGAAATTATAGAAGCAATTTATAACTTTAGGATATGATTAATATAGAAGTAAAGTTAATGGAGGAATTATGATATACACAGTAACTCTTAACCCGTCAGTTGACGTATTTTTAGAAGTTGAAAATTTTAATTTTGGTGATAAAAATCACGTTTCTAATGAATTTACCCTTCCTGGTGGAAAGGCCATCAATGTTTCTAGAGTTTTAAATCAACTTAACATACCAACTATTGCAACTGGATTTATAGGAGGTCATCAAGGAGCTTTTATAGAAGAATGGTTAGAAAAAGATAAAATCATGACTGATTTTGTTGAAATAAAAGGCTCTAACAGAACAAATATCAAGCTTTTGCTTGATAAAAATGAAACCACAATAAATTCTAAGGGGCCATATATAAGCCATGAGGAAATAAATGAACTTCTTTATTATTTATCAAGGGTTGGCGAAGGTGATACTATAATAATGGGAGGCTCTGTTCCACCTTTAAAAGACAAGTTGGACAATGATATATACTCAAGAATGGTATCTATAGCTAAAGCAAATAGGGCCAACTTTATAGCTGATATTCCGGCGGAATATTTGAAAGACGTTATAAAAGAAAAACCTATCCTTGTTAAGCCTAATAGTGATGACCTAAGTATAATTTTTGATGTTAAAATAGAATCTCTAGAAGATATTGATAAATACGGAAAAAAAATCATAGAAATGGGTGCTCAAAATGCTATAGTATCCTATGGTAAAAAGGGTTCCATGTTCTTTACAAGGGATGGACATTCCTATGTAGCTGAAGAAATTGAAATCAAAAATTTAGTTAATTCTGTATCTTGTCGTGATGCTATGATAGGTGGATTTATTGGAACATTTGTAAGAACAAGTGATCCGCTTGAAGCATATAAGGTAGCGGTTGCTGCTGCTACTGCAACAGCAGAGGTATTAGACTTACCAAGCAGAGAAGAAATTGAAGAAAAAATCAAGAAAGTTGTTATTAATCAATTTTCTTAAAACTTAAGAACTGGAGAAAAAATGAATAAAAAAACAATAAGTATAATGCTAGCCTACGTAGGTGTACTTACAGGAGCAGGACTTGCAAGCGGACAAGAGCTTATGCAATACTTTATATCCTTTGGCACACCAGGACTTTCTGGACTTATTATAGTCGGCGTTTTGCATATACTTATAGGCGGTATTATATTACAACTAGGAAGCCATTATTTAGCAGAAAGCCATATTGATGTCCTTGATGAAATATCAAATAAATATGTGAGTAAATTTATGGACTTTTCCCTTATAGTAAACTGCTTTTTGATGGGATTTGTAATGATAGCAGGAGCAGGTTCAAATCTTAAACAACAATTTGGTTTTAAGGCTTGGGTTGGTGCTCTTATTTGTACCTTACTTATAATCTTTGTTGGAATGCTAGACTTTGAAAAAGTAACCCAAGTTATAGGAGCTTTTACACCACTTATAATTATTTTTGCAATAATCGGAGCAATCTTTACATTTGTTAAAGTAAAACCAAATTGGAATATGCTTAATTCGCTAGGAAAATCACTTCCTAATCCCCTACCAAATATAGGGCTTTCTACAATTAACTATTTTGGTCTATGCATGATGAGTGGCATATCAATGGCATTTGTACTAGGCGGATCTAGAACAAACTCGGCTAAGGCTGGAATTGGTGGAATGTTGGGAGGACTTTTAGTAGCAATACTAACTGGACTTGTGGGATTCACCCTATTTTTTCAGCTGCCAAATGTAAAAGATTCTGATATACCTATGCAAATAGTTTTAGAGGAAATTCACCCATACCTAGGGTTGTTAATGTCAATAATAATATTTGGAATGATATTTAATACTGCCATATCCTTATTTTATGCTGCTGCAAGAAGATTTTCTGATACTGAAAATAAATCTAGAAGAAATCTTGTTATCTTTACCCTTATAGGATTTGCCCTATCATTTTTAGGTTTTAAACAACTTATGTCAGTTCTTTATCCAATATTAGGATTTTTAGGAATGTTCCTTACTACAATTCTTGTTTTATCATGGTTCAATGAAAGAAAAGAAATTAAACATGAAATGAGAAGAAGATTTGGCATTAATGTCCTAACCAAGAGAAAACTAGATGATAGTGAAGAATTTGGAAAAGTGGAAAAAGAAAAACTTGATAGACTTATTGAATCTTCAATAATAGATAATAAAAATATCAAAGAAGCTGTTAATGAAGAAGTAAAAGAAGATCTTAAAGAAAATGAAAAAAACAATTAATCTATAAATACAATAAACGGGGCTGTTGCAAAATTAATAAATTTTGCAACAGCCCCTTTTATAATTAATATTTACCTAGATACCCATTATGATTTTTGCAACTTCAAAGTAGCATAATAAACCAATTGAGTCTACTATAGTTGTTATAAGTGGGCTTGCCATAATGGCTGGGTCAAAGCCGATTTTTTTGGCTCCCATAGGAAGTAGGGCTCCTACAACCTTTGCTATAACTATAATAATAAATATGGTTAGGGCAACTATAAGAGAAACTTCAGAACCTACCTTATCAAATAACATACATTTACCAAAGGCAACTATAGCCATAACTAAACCTATCATTAGTCCTATTTGAAGTTCCTTAAATACCACCTTATACCAATCTTTAAGCTCAACATCACCTGTAGCCATACCACGAATAACTAGAGTTGATGATTGGCTTCCTGCATTTCCACCTGAGTCTGTAAGCATAGGTATAAACATATTAAGAGCTATAATTGACTCTATAACCTGTTGACTTGACTTGAGTATAGTTGATGTAAAAGAAGCTGATATCATCAAAAACATAAGCCAAGGAAGCCTATTTTTGGCAAGCTTAAAGGCTGATGTTGTAGAATACTCTTCTTCGTCTGGAGTAATAGCTGCCATTCTTTGGAAGTCCTCTGTAGCCTCAAGTTCCATTACGTCCATGATATCATCTACTGTGATAATTCCTATAAGACGTCTTTCACTATCTACTACAGGAAGAGCAGTAAAACCATACCTCATAAAAGTTTTGGCAACCTCCTCTTGGTCCTCATAGGCTTCTACACTAATAACATCTTCATACATCAAATCTTTTACTTTTGTATCTGAATCACTAGTTACAATAAGTCTTAGTGAAACATATCCTAGTAAGGATTTTCTCTTACTAGTTACATAACAAGTATATATAGTAACTTTTGTTGAACCAACCTTTTTTATCCTATCTAAAACTTCTTTGCATGTCATTTCTGGCTTTACTTCTACAAATTCTGTAGTCATCAAGCTTCCGGCAGAATCTTCTGGAAATTGCAAAAATTCATTAACCTTTTTACGAGTTTCTGCGTCAGAGTTTTTAAGCATCCTCTTAACTACAGTCGCTGGCATCTCTTCAAGAGTATCTATTACATCATCGAAGTTCAATGCGTTAACTATAGAATCAATTTCAGGATCTGTTATAGAGGTTAAAAGTCTGTGTTTACCCTCATTTTTTAGCTCTGCAAATACTTCTGCTGCATCGTCTTTTCTAAGCAATCTGAAGACAATCAAAGATTGTTCATTGTCAAGATCTGACATAAACTCTTCTATATCTACTGGATTAGTTCTCCTAAGGGAATCCTTTAAATTAGGAATATCCTTAGCCCTCAAAAGCTCTTCAAGCTCTGCAATTCTTTGCTCACTGTTGTAGCTTTCCATATTATCATCCCTTTATATCTTCTAATAAGACCTCTAGGGCCTTTTGAAACTGTTTATCCTTATCAAGATTTTCTATATCTAAGCTAAAGTCTTTGTCATTATCAACCTCTACATCAGGTTTTACACCGATTTTATGGATTTTAGTTTTGTTTGGTGTGAAATATTCACTAATTGTAATCTTTACACCAGTTCCATCTTCAAATGGGAAAATTTTTTGAACAATTCCCTTACCAAATGATGTTTTGCCAACAATCTTAGCCCTAGCTCTATCTTTAAAAGCTCCCGCCAATATTTCAGAAGCTGAAGCGGAATTTTCATTTATAAGCACTGTCATAGGGGTAGTATCAGCTTCACTATCGCTTTTTTCTACTATTTCTTTTCCCTTTTTATCTACAGTAGATACTATAACTCCCTCATCAAGAAATGTATCAGCTATAGCCAAACACACATCTAGGTTTCCACCTGGATTATTCCTTAAATCAAGTACAATACCATTTACATTTTGAGCTTTAACACTTTGAAGTTCTTTTGCAAAATCTTCCTTTGTAACTTCTTCAAATTGTTTTAATTTTATATAGCCAATTTTCTTGTCATCTTTTTCTACGATTTTACTATCAACTGTATCAATCTTAACATTTTCTCTTTTTACATTAAACTCAATTTCTTCAGTTTTTCCATCTTCTTTGAGTCTTAGGACTGTAATCTTAACTTCACTTCCTACATCACCTTTAATCTCGCTTACTGCCTTTTCTAATTCATTTGCACTATAAGACTTATCTCCGACCTTTGTAAT
Source organism: Anaerococcus porci (assembly GCF_034090325.1). Lineage (NCBI taxonomy): Bacteria > Bacillati > Bacillota > Tissierellia > Tissierellales > Peptoniphilaceae > Anaerococcus > Anaerococcus porci. Next base: position 2,344 of record NZ_JAXDSU010000073.1, on the reverse strand, counting down.
GTAATCTCCAGATTTTATCCCAGCTTTTTGTGCAGGAGAATCATCAAATACAGAAATAGCCTTAATATAGCCTTCTTCACTTGCTTGGACAATTACACCAATTCCTGCATATTCTCCATTAACACTTTCCATAAGCTTGTCAAATTCTTCCTTACTATAAAAAGAAGTATAAGGATCATTAAGACTTTCAAACATCCCTCTTAATGATCCATCATATAACTTACTCTCATCATAATCAAATAAGAAATTTTCATCTATAAGCTTTTTCATGGCATCCATCTGAGCCATATGTTTTTGATTTTCCTCACTCATCATAGGGTTATCATTAGATGAGTTTTTGCCCAGAGTAAAACCAGTAAAGCCTACAGCTATAGTTAGCAAAAAAGCTAATAAAACTTTACCTATCTTTTTCATAATACCTCCATACATCTATATTAATTTACTTAAATAAAAAATAAATCCCTTGTATTATTATATTTTAACACATAGAGATTTTTTTTAAAACAAAGTTAAGTAATAAAAGAATTTAGAATTTTGGCTAAAATACACTATAATAAGATATAAAATAAATATATGAAAAAACTTACTTATGCGAAACTAATCTGACGAAAAATCACTAAATCCATAAATATATCTTTAAAAAATATAGTAATAGGATATAATAGCAAATATATTTAATTTAAAATAATATCATATTAACTGTTTTTCATTTCATATATTTATTAAAATAAAAATCTTATAATATTAAGTATTTTATTAGAGTTCTCTATACCTATCACAAATAAGCTGAAAGCAAAAATAAAGCATCTTAACTAAAATATCCTCTTTGATTTAAGAGGACATTTTAATATATACTTTTAAAATTTTATTAATATTTAAATTCAAAATACTTTTCAACGAAATTTTGTTGAATAGTTGGTTTTAAGTTCTCCTTTGCTTCTTCTCCCTTAATCTTTTCTACTAATTTTAAAGCTAGATAAATTGTTGTAGCAGCTCCTCTGGATGTTAAAACATTACCATCTTCTACCACTAACTCATCTTTTTTATATTCTCCAATATCTTTAAGTTCGTCTTCTATAGATGGAAAAGATACACATTTTTTATTTTTTAATACACCTGCCCTATCTAGAACTATTGGACCTGCACAAATCGCAGATATTATTTTTCCTGTATTTTCAAAGTTTTTTACAACTTCAATAACCCTATCGTCATCTCTTAATCTTTCAGCTGCCTTTGTACCTCCTGGTATATAAATAGCAGAGTATTCATCGTTATTTATCTCATCTATTCTCTTATCTGCCTTAATAATAATATCATGAGAGCCACATACATTGAGATCATCTTTTATAGAAGCTGTATCTACTTTTATATCAGCTCTTCTAAGATAATCCACTACTGTAAGAGCTTCTACTTCTTCACAGCCGTCTGCCAAAAATACTAATACTTTTTCCATAATTCCTCCTTTAAAGTTTTCATTATACCTATACCCAAAAAATATTTTTTACAAAAAACCGAAGCTTAGGCCCCGGTTTTAGTAAATGTTATTTTCTTCTTTTTTTGCTAACAAATAAAGCAAATGTACTCGCTATAAGGATTGCAATGATTGCACTTATACTTGTTACACGAGATTTGATATTTTCTGATTTAATTTCTTCTTTAATTTTCTTAAATTTTTTAGTATTTTGAGTTTTTCTAAAACTTTTATTTTCTTTAGCTGATATCTTATCTTTATTTGTATTGTCTATAATGGCTACTATATCATAAATTTCTTTTAACCTTTGGTAATCATTTTCTAATCTTTCAAGCTCAGCTATCTCTCCTTTCCTTGATTATAATAAGGCTGTAGAAACTCAATAAATTATTTATTCATATTATAAGATATTAAATTATATATATTATTATATCATAAATATCTAAAAATCCTATATACATATTCTCCTTATAATTGTAATTCAATATAAAAAAAGAAGGTCATATGACCTTCTTAAAAATTATAGATTAATAAAAATCTTATTTATTTTTTCTTTTCTTTGATGCAAAAAGTCCACTAACAGCGGCAGCTATTGTTGCAACTATACCAGTAGCTGATCCTACTCCTGTTTTTACATTATCAGATTTTTTAACATAATCATTTTTGATTGCTGATTTTTCAGATCTTCTCTTTGGAGATTCTTCTGTTCCTGTAGCTTTAACTTTTTGTTCAACTAAATCACTACCATTAATAGTATCTACTGAATTATCTGGGTAGGTGATTGTTGCTGTTCCATCTTTGCCTACTTCGACTTTTGTTCCTTCTGGGAATTTGTCTTTGTTTGCTTCCTCAATTTTCTTCTTAACTTCTTCT
>NZ_JAXDSU010000025.1:0-19920 GCF_034090325.1 Anaerococcus porci | reverse complement strand
TTTTTGAAGGAAAGTCTTCTTTTCCAGTTCTAAACATATAATTTAGTTCTCTAGCAACCTTTATTATATCATCACTAGCCATAACTAATGATTCTTTATCATTTATATCAATATTATTTTCTTTAATTAATTTTTTCAATTCGTTAGCTTTTTTGGTTAGCTTATCGTCAAATTCTTTTGATATATAATACTCAGATCTATCTTCTACAAAATTTTTATGCATATTTAAAACAACAGGAATTAAGTTAGATTTTGTGTAGTCTTTTATTGCTTTTTGATAAATATCATCAATTTCATGAGATGATTTAGCATTTTTAGTTTCTTCTTTGTTAGAATCATTTTCTATATTGATTTTCTCATTAGAATTAGTAAGATTAGTTATAGTTTCGTTCTTTCTTCTAAGTTTGACTTTGCATTTACATCATTATTTAAATTTGATTCTTCTTTAATACTTAGATTTTCTTTTAATTCAGAATCTAATTTGTCAGCATTTTTATTTTCTTGAGATTTTTCTTCTTTATTATTAATCTTATGGTCTGAATTTTTTTCTGATTTGTATTCCATATGACCTATATCTGATTTTAATTCTTCATTTTCAGTTTTTTCATCTAATTTTATAGTATTAGATCCAGTTACCGCTACATTTGAACTATTTGCTAAACTAGTAAATGTAGGTAAAGCCAATATAAATGATAAAGATACCACAGCTATTTTCTTAGAATTTTTCATAAGTTTTCTCCTTTCACAAACTTAATTATGTATATATTATATATATTATCAAACTAAAAATATTTCTAAATTAAATAAAAAAGAGCAGTTATAAACTACTCTTTTCTATATTTATCTATTAAATTGTATCCTCTAGTTTTATCTTTTTTCATTTGTTCGATTAGCTCTTCTGCATTTTTAAATTTATAGTCAGGCCTAAAGTATTCTAGAAATTCTACGGTCATATTTTTACCATATATATCTTTGGAAAAATCCAATATATAGGTTTCAATTTTTATATCATTTGGACCAAAGGTTGGATTGGTTCCTATATCTGTTAGGGCAAAGTAGCTTTCCTTATCTATTCTTACTCTTGTAAAGTATACTCCAGATTTAGCTTTTATATAGTTGAAGTTTAGCATAAGATTTGCTGTAGGAAAATTCAATAATCTTCCTCTTTGTGCTCCCTTTACAACTTTTCCCTTTATCTTAAATGGATGTCCCAAATCAAAGTTTGCTTTTTTTATTTCCCCATCTTTTACCATTTTTCTTATATCTGTTGAGTTTATAATTCTTCCATTATCAAGCTCAAAATCTACCACCTTTGTCTTATAGCCAAAGTCCTCTTCATATGATTTTAATGTATTTATATCTCCTTTGGCCATTTTCCCAAAGCGATAATTATCCCCAACTATGACATACTTGGTATTTAGTTTTTCATATAAGATTTCTTTGATAAATTCTCTGGGACTTAAATTTTTAAATTCTTCTGAAAATTCTAAAAAACAGAAACATTCTATTCCCATATCATTTAATATTTCTATTTTGTCGTCAAGGCTTGTCAGATATTCTTTTTCTCCATTTAATATATTCTTGGTATTTTCTTTAAACAATAGGACAGACGGAGTAAGTCCGAAATTTCTGGATATTTTTATATTTTCTTTCATAAGTTTTTGGTGTCCTCTATGAACTCCATCAAAATTTCCCAAACTTACAGCCTTAGGACTAAGTTCAATTTGATTATTGTCTAGGTCAAATACTTTAATATTATCCTTCATAAAATACCCTCTTTAGTTTCAATGCATTATTTGAAATCTTTCCTATTCCTATAAATTCATCTTCCACATATACCCTGATATTTTCTATATCATTTTTATTGGCTAGTTTTATTGTCATACCATTTATAGATTTTTTTAAATTTGATTTATCTAGAATTATTTTGTCCATATTTAATAAGGCCTTATCTATTGGAATTATTTTTTCTTTTATCTTAACCATAGGAATATTTTCTAAATTTTCGCTTTTTATAGAATCTTTTATGTGAAAATCTCCCACTTTTATTCGTCTTAACTCATGTACATTGGCAAAAGTTTTTAATTCCTCTCCCAAATCATTTACAAGTGTTCTTATATAAGTGCCTTTTGAACAAGTAATCTTAAATCTTGCAAAAGGAAAGTCAAATGAAAGGATTTCAAAATCATAGATTTTTATATTTCTTTTTTTCCTTTCTACATTCTTTCCTTCTCGTGCAAGCTCATATAATTTGCGACCATTATATTTTAGGGCAGAATACATGGGAGGTATTTGTTCAATATCTCCTATAAATTTACCTTTAATTGTCATTTCTAAGTCTTTTTTGCTAAATAAATTAGATGATTTAGCAATTATTTTACCAGTTTTATCTTGGCTATCTGTTTTTTCGCCAAAAAAGGCAAGAGTCTCATAAACTTTTACTTCATCCATCAAAAAGTTTGAAACTCTTGTCGCTTTACCTATTAGAAGAGGTAATAGTCCTGTTGCTAGGGGATCAAGTGTGCCTGCATGACCTATTTTTTTTATAGATAATTTTTTTCTTAACATATAGACACACTTTGCAGATGATATCCCACTTTCCTTATCTATTAAAAGAATTCCATTAGTCATCTATGGCCTCTTTTAAGATTTTTCTCATAGTATCTAAGGCATCTTCCATATTTTTTTCATAAAGTGAAAAGCCAGCCGCTCTAATGTGTCCTCCTCCATTATTATCTCTTGCAATTTTGGATACATCTAGCCATTCTTTGCTTCTTAAAGAAATCTTATATTCACCATCATCATACTCTTTTATAAGACAGGCCACTTCAATTCCTTTTAAATCTCTAAGCATATTTACAACTGATTCACTATCTCCCATTTGCATCGAAAAGTCTTCACACATTTTCTTACTTACCCCAACTAGGGCATATGGTTTGTTGAATTCAACTTTAGAAAGGATATGATTTTCAAATCTTAATTTAGAAATTTCCTTATTTTGATAGAGATTTTTATAAACATACTCATAGTCTGCACCTTCATTTATAAGTTCAGCTGCTGTAAGAAAAGTTAATTCGCTTATATTTGAGTATAAAAATCTTCCAGTATCTGTTACCAGACCTATATAGAGAAGTGTTGCTATTTCATTATCTATAGGAAGTTTGAGTCTTTTAATTATTTCATAAACTAACTCACATGTGGCTGGAGAATCTGAGTAAATTATATTTAAGTCTGTATCTATCTTTCCACCTTTATGATGGTCAATTACTATAGTGTTCTTTGATTTTTCGCATATTTCTATTGCCTTATCTATCCTATCAAATTCTGAACAATCTACTATTATAAATAAATCATATTCGTCTAAGCTTGGTTTTTTATATTGACTTAAATCAGGAAAAAATTTTAGGTAATTATCTACTTCACTGATTTGTATAACTTCAGCAAATTTCCCATATTTTTCTAAAGATTTCCTAAGAGAAAGGGATGCACCTAGCGCATCCCCATCTGGATTTATATGGGCAGATATTGCAATAGTCTTAGCCTCATCAATTAATTTTTTAAATTTATCAAGTTGACTTTTGCTAATCTTCTCTATTTCCGGCATTTTTCTCATCCTTTGCAATTGTTTCTGCAATTAGTTTATCCATATAGACACCACGCTCTATAGAATTGTCATATTTAAACCTAAATTCAGGCATAGACCTAAGTCTCATTCTTTCACCTATAAGTCTTTTGATAAATCCTTTTGCATCTTCGAATGCCTCTATTACTGATTCTTTTTTACTCTCATCTCCTAATACTGATACATAAATATCAGCAAATGAAAGGTCATTTGTAACTTCAACTTCAGTAATGGATACTATGACATTTTCTGATAGCCTAGGGTCATTTATATCTTCTGCAAGTATTTTTGATAATTCCTTTTGCATTTGTGAAGATATTTTCAAACTTCTTCTCTTATCCATTATAAATCTCTTTCTTTTTCTATCATTTCATAGGCTTCTAATTCATCGCCTTCTTTAACGTCATTGAACTTTTCAAGACCTATACCACCCTCATAGCCATTATTGAGCTCTTTTGCATCATCTTTGAATCTTTTCATAGATTCTATATTTCCGTCAAAGATTACTACATTATCTCTTAATAATCTTATCTTTGCTCTTCTTGGTATAGAACCATTTGTTACTAGAACACCTGCTATGGTTCCTGCATTTGGAACTTTAAATGTTTGTTGAACTTTGGCACGTCCCAGAACTTTTTCTTCAAATTCAGGATCAAGCATACCCTTAAGGGCCTTTTCTACATCTTCTATAGCTTCATAGATTATTGAATATGTTCTTATTTCAATATTATTTTCTTCAGCCATTTGTAAAGCACCTTGGGTTGGACGTACATTAAATCCTATGATTATAGCGTTTGAAGCTTGAGCTAGTAGGACATCTGACTCTGTAATACCACCTACTGCTCCTGCAATTACATTTACAAATACTTCTTCATTTGATAGCTTAGCGAATGAAGAACTTACTGCATCTACAGTACCCTTAACATCTGTTTTAACTATGATATTAAGTTCTTTTAGCTCACCTTCTTCAATACCTTCATACATATCTTCAAGATTAGTGTTTGATTTTTGGATAAGTCTTTCTTCTCTTTTTTGCTCTTTAGCACGATCAGCATAGGCTCTTGCTGTTTTTTCATCTTCTACAGCAAATATCTTATCTCCTGCTTCAGCAACATCAGATAAACCTAAGATTTGAACTGGTGTTGATGGACCTGCTTCAGATATAGTCTCTCCTTTTGAGTTAAACATAGCTCTTATTCTTCCTGATGAAGATCCTGTTACTACGTAGTCTTTATCATGGAGTGTTCCTTTTTGTACAAGGACTGTTGCTATAGCTCCTCTTGCCTTATCAAGTTGGGCTTCTATTATTATACCTACAGCATCCCTATTTGGATTTGCCTTAAGCTCTCTCATTTCAGCAACAAGAAGTACCATCTCAAGTAAGTCTTTTATTCCATCACCTGTTTTTGCAGATACTTCTACCATAATAGTATCTCCACCCCAATCTTCTGAAATAAGACCATATTCTGTAAGCTCTTGTTTTACTCTATTAGAATCTGATTCTTCCTTATCCATTTTATTAATTGCAACTATTATTGGAATTTCAGCAGCTTTAGCATGGTTTATAGCCTCTATTGTTTGTGGCATTACCCCATCATCACCAGCTACAACAAGGATTGCTATATCTGTTGATTGAGCCCCTCTCATTCTCATTTGAGTAAAGGCTTCGTGGCCTGGTGTATCTAAAAATACAATTTCCTTATCATTGATATTTACAGTTGATGCACCTATATGTTGGGTTATTCCACCTGCTTCTCCTGATGCAAATTGTGTATTTCTTATAGCATCAAGGATTGATGTTTTACCATGGTCTACGTGACCCATTACTGAAACTACTGGAGGACGAGTTACTAAGTCTTCTTCATTATCTTCAAAGTCAAGATCTTTTTCTTGCATCTCAATTTCATCTAATTTTTCTTCTTTTGAGATTTCTTTGTTAAATTCAAGTGCAATAAGTTCTGCTTGGTCAAATTCTATTTGGTCATTAAGACCTGCCATTACACCAAGTCCCATAAGTTTCATTATTACTTGGTTAGCATTTTCATTTATTTTATCAGCAAAAGCCTTTACTGATATTGACTCTGGTATTTGAATTATTCCATCATCATTATTATTGTCTTCTTTTGCCTGTCTTTTTGTTGACTTTTTTGACCTTTTATTTTGCTTTTTATTTTTCTTTCTCTTCTTGTTTTTATTAAATGTCTTGTCTTTGTTTTGAGACTTATCTTTTTTCTTTTTTTCTTCTTTTGTATTTTCTATAACTTCTTCCTCTTCCTCTTCTTCTTCTTCCTTAAAATATTCCTCAACTATTGCTAAGTCATCCCCTGATAACATAGACATGTGTGATTTTATATCAAGTCCAAATTCATCATTTAACAAACTTAACATTTTCTTAGTAGTTACATCGTATTTTTTTGCTAATTCATATATTCTAAGCTTCTTAGCCATATAATCACCTCTTTTATTTCATAGCAATTATCTCCTCATAAAGATTATCACTAATTTCAGTTTTAAAAACTTTTTCTAATTTTCTCTTCTTTTTTGCCTCATTTATACAATTTTCATCCTTACATATATAGGCACCCCTACCATTTTTCTTTCCAGTAGGATCAAGTATTATTCCTTCTTCTTTGTTTTTAACTATTCTTATAAGTTCATTTTTATCTTTGTTTTCTCCACAAACTATGCATTTTCTTTGTGGTATTTTTCTTTGTTTCATTATCTCACCATATTAGTTTAATAAATCTATAAATAATCGTTTGAATCATCCAATAGTGAATCTAGATCATCTGATAAGGATTCTAAATCTTCTTTTTCTATATTAAGTAAATCATCATCTGGATCATCCTTATCAGACACTTCAAAATCTTCTAATTTATTATCTTTAGAAATCTCTTCTAATTCTTTTAAGTTTGAATCATTTTCTAATATATCTTTTGTAGCAGTTTCATCGTCAAGATTTTTACTACTATCTTCTACTATTTCAGACTCATTTTCTTCTGCCTCTTCTTCATTTAGGCCAAGTATGTCATCTATTTCTGCTTGGCTTAATGACTTATATTCTGCTTCACTTTTTATATCTATCTTCCAACCTGTAAGCCTTGCAGCAAGTCTTGCATTTTGACCTTCTTTACCTATGGCTAATGAAAGTTGATCTTCTCTTACTATGACTAAAGATTGTTTTTTCTTCTCATTTATATGGACATCTATAATTTCTGCTGGAGATAGGGCATTTTTTATATAAACTTTTATATCCTTGTCATAATTTATTATATCTATCTTCTCACCTTGTAATTCTTCTACTATAGAATTTACACGACTTCCCTTATACCCTATACATGCTCCAATAGAGTCTATTTCAGGATCATTTGAATATACAGCAATCTTTGTACGAGAACCAGCTTCCCTATCTATGGCATAAATTTCAATTATACCATTGGTTATTTCCGGAACTTCCAATTCAAATAATCTTTCAACCAAGTTTTTATCTCTTCTTGAGAGAATTATTTGAGGTTCTTTTGTTGTATTTTTAACATCCTTAATTAAAAGCTTGATTCTTTGATTAGGTGTATATACTTCACTATCAACTTGCTCTTTTGTAGGGATAATTCCTTCAATTTTATCAAGATTTATATATACATTATACTTATCTTGTCTTTGAACTATTCCTGTTATAATATCATTGGCCCTATCTAGATATTCACTGTAAACAGAATCTCTTTGGGCATCTCTAATTTTTTGTATAACAATATTTCTAGCTGTTTGTGCTGCAACCCTTCCAAAATTTTTAGGTGCAATTTTAACCCTACATACATCTCCAACTTTAAGCTTTGAGTCAATCTCTTTAGCCTTTGTCGAAGTGATTTCTGCATAAGGGTTACTTACTTCTTCAACTACATCTCTTAGAGAATATACTTCAATCTCACCAGTTTCTTCATCTATATTTACATCAACATTCTCATTGTTATCATAGTTTTTTTGGTAAGACTTAACCAAGGCCTTTTCTAATGCCTCAAGAATTATCTTCTTATCAACATTCTTGGTTTTTTTTATTTCCTCTAAGGCTAATATAAATTCTTTATTCATCTTTCCCCCTAGAATACTATCTCTATTTTGATAGTTTTGATATCACTTTTAGCAATTTTAAAATCTTCTCCTTCTTTGTCTAATAACAAATAATCATCCTTGATTTCTTTGATATGGCAAAGAATAACATCCCCATTTTTAAGCTTAACGTTTAAAAGCTCATCTTTATTTCTTTCAAGGTCTCTATCAGTCTTTAGGGGTCTTGAAAGATCAGGAGAAGATACTTCTAGATAATAGAAAGATTTTATAAGGTCTAATTCGTCTAATTTTTCATTTAAGAAGTTAGATACTTTCTCACAATCATCAATTGTAACTCCGCCTTCCTTATATATGAAAAATCTTAATATTTTGTTTTTACCTTCACTAACAAACTCACAATCTACAAGCTCATAGCCAAGATTATTAATATCTGTTTCTAAATTTTCTTTTAATCTACTTATTAAATCCATAACCTTCCCCTTTACATATTAAAAGAGTGGATTTGTCCACTCTTTTTCTATTTTTATTATACTACTAAGCATAACATTTTCAATTTAAATGTTAATCTATTTAAGTATAATATCCTTAGGTGGTAGAAATGATTAATGAAGAATTAGAAAATAAAATTAAAATATTTAGAGATAGTTACGATATAGATCCTAGTGTCAAAGACCTAATTAAGAAAGCAAAATTTCCTTATGTATGTGAAGAAGTTTATAAAGAAGCTATAAGTTCAATTCTTGCCGGGAAAAACCTCCTATTAGTTGGAGATAAGTCAACAGGCAAAAATGTACTTGCTGAAAACTTAGCTTATCTTTTTAATAGACCCTTATGGACTTCTTCCTTTCATATAAATATTGATGCATATGACCTTATTGGTGGTGATACTCTAAAAAATGGAAAAATCATATTTAGACCTGGTCCAATTTATAAAGCTGCTAAATATGGAGGATTCGGTGTTTTAGATGAGATAAATATGGCAAAAAATGAAGCAATCGCCGTTCTTCATGAAATTCTTGACTACAGGAGAATGCTAGAGATTCCTGGATATGAAAATCTCAAGCTTCATCCTGCCACAAGATTTATAGCTACAATGAACTACGATTATGAGGGAACTAGAGATTTAAATGAAGCTCTTTTATCTAGATTTGTCATAATTCAAATGCCTATAATAAAAAAAGATGACTTGAAATTATTAATTAAAAGTCAATATAAAAATATGAAAGATGAATATATAGATAACTTTACATCCTTTTTCTTTGACCTAAGGCTTAAAGTTGAAAATGGGGAGCTTTTAACTGTAAGTCCTGACTTGAGATCATTATTTGATAGTTTTGACCTAATAAAAGAAGGCTTGAACCTTAAAAATGCACTTAAACTCACCGTAGTTAATAAAAGTTTTGATGAATTTGAAAAAAAACTTATAGAGGATCTAATTATGACAAGATTTAAGGATAGAACATACTATAAGGATGTTTTTAATGAATGACTTTAAAAACGCCAATAGGAAAAGAATTTATAATCTTATATGGGATATGGCAGAAGACTATTCTATTGATCCTATATTTGTAGGCAATGATATAAGTTCTAATCCAAGTTTTTATTTTAATATGATTATTGGTCTATCCTATAAGGTATTTGGAAAGGACAATATAGAGCAGTTATTTAACACATGGAAAGAATCAAAGTATCAAGATAGATATGATAGTTTAAGCTGGCTTGGTCTTGAAAATTATATTTTTAACCATACTAAAAGAATAAACATTCAAAACTTAAGAAATGACTATGCTAGAGATTTTTTTTCTAATAAGAACGATCTTAATAGAAGAACTCTTTCATATAGGAATATAAAAGTCTATCTACTTACATCAAAGCATATGGCCAATATTTTGAATAAAGAATTTAAGGGACTTAAAAAAAGTGAGCTTAACCTTTTAGAAGATCTTTATAGTATTAATGATGAAGAATCTTTAAAAAATCAATTTAAAAGTATATATGAAAAATACTTTGATTTTGATAATGATATTAAGGCAAAAAAGATTAGACTTGGATTCTTTAGAGAGCATTTCAATTATAAAACTCCTCATTCTTTTGAAAGGGCAATTAATCCTTCATATGTCAATCTGGATTATAATATTAAAAATCCCTTATCATTTTATAAATTTAAAAAAAGAGAAAAAAAGAAAGATGAAATTGAAAAATTATTTGGCAAGTCAATTATAGATTATAAAAAACTAAGTATTCTTGAGCAAGATATTTGTAAAGATGAAGATAAACTTGAAAGATTGCGGTTTACTAAGTCCGTTAAAGAAGAGATTAAAGATAAAGAAAGTAGGAATATGTTAGAGAAGGCAATAGCCAAAAATAAGGAAAAATACTATTCTAAAAAATCCCAATATGATTTTGAAATAAGAAAATTAAGTAAGAGCTTTAGAAAAATAAACAATAATATAAGATATGATGATAGTTATATATCAAAAATTGGTAGGCTTAATCCAAAGCTTTCTTATAGAGCAATTTTAAATAATGGAGATATCTTTGAAAGAAAAGACTATAAAAGAATAAACTCTCTTTCAGTTGATCTTATTCTTGATTCTTCAGCATCAATGATTGGCATGGAAAATGATATAGCTATATCAGCTTATATACTCGCTAAAAGTCTAGAATTATCAAATATAAAAATAAGAATTATTTCATATCTTTCCTATGATTATTATACTATAATAAACATTCTTAAAGATTTTGATGAGTCTTTAGATAGTAATAAGGTATTTTCCTATCATGGAAGAGGATTTAATAGGGATAGTACAGCCTTTAAGGCTTACAGATCTATGGATAAGAAAGTTTCAAATAGAATAAGTATTTTTATGAGCGATTTAAACCCATCTGATTTAAAACCTATATATAAAAAGGGACTAAGAAGAAATATTTCTTATGAGAAAGATGAAGCTTTAAAACTTGTAAAGAAAGAAATAAACGAATTAAGGACTCGTGGTTATAGGACATCTCTAATATCATTTAGGCAAAAAAATAATGTTAACTTTATTAAAAATGCCAAAGATATATTTTTTAATGACTTTGCTATTTTGAAATCACCATCTATGCTAAGTACAAAAGCATCTATATTAATTAAAAAGACTATTAAAAAAATCCAAAGGAAAAATGGAGATACCTTTTAGGTATTCTCCATTTTATTATAAATCAAATAAAGACATTTGATTTTCTTCTTGGATTCCGTCAACTATATCTAGATTTTTAAGTGAATTTAAGGCATTTTTATTTAGAGAGGTTCTTTTATTTAAATCCTCTATTGAAATAAACTTAGATTTATCTCTTTCTTCTACTATATCTTTGGCCATGGCCTCTGATACATCATCAATCGCAGAAAGTGGTGGTAGAATTTCTCCATCTTCATCCAAGATAAATTTACAAGCTTCAGACTTATATAGGTCTGCTTTTTTTATTTTTATATCTCTTGCAGCCATCTCCTCTGCAACCTCTAATAAGCTCCTTAGATTCTTCTCCCTTTGTGTTGGTTTTTCAAGCTCATTTATTTCATTAAGAGCATATTGAATTGACTTAAGTCCTTTTATTATTACTGAATATTGGAAGTCATTAAGTTTAGTAGTAAAATAAGTTGCATAAAAGGCCTTTGGATAATATACCTTATAGTAGGCAATCCTATAACTCATCAAACAATATGCTACTGCATGGGCCTTAGGAAATAGATACTTTATCTTAAGGCAAGACTCAATATACCATTCTGGAACATTATTATCTCTCATATATGCTAAGATTTCATCACTTAATGGTTTCCCTTTTCTAACTTTTTCCATTATTTGAAATGATTTTTTCTTATCAAGTCCTAAATTAATTAGTGAATTCATGATGTCATCACGGGTTGAAATGATTTGACTAAAATCAGCTTTATTTGACTTAACCAAATCTTGAGCATTATTTAGCCATACATCTGTACCATGGGATAAACCTGATATTCTTGTCATTTCTGAGAATTTGGTTGGAAAAGTATCTTTAAGCATGCTTCTTACAAAACCTGTGCCAAATTCAGGTATACCCAATGTTCCAATTTCATTGTTTGAAAAATCATGGACTATATTTAAAGGTTTTGTTGACGAGAAGATGTTCATTACATTTTCATCATCCATCTTAATTTTTAGTGGATCTGTATTTGTTAAGTCTTGAAGACTTCTAATAATTGTTGGTACATCATGACCTAAAAGGTCAAGCTTTAATATAACTCCATGCATCATATTATATGTGAAATGAGTTGTTTTTATATCATCACTTCCATCATCAGCCGGATATTGAACAGGTGAAAAGTCATATATGTCCTTGTCATTTGGAACTATCATAAGTCCACCTGGATGTTGACCTGTTGTTCTTTTTACATCAAAAAGTCCTCTTTGATATTTTCTTATTTGTGCATTTGAAAGACTGATATTCTTATCTTCCATATGTTTTTTAATATAACCAAAGGCTGTGTTATCTTTTATGGTACCTATAGTCCCAGCCCTAAATACCTTACCTTCTCCAAAGAGTTCTTCAGTGTATTTGTGAATAGTTGGTTGATATTCTCCAGCGAAGTTTAAGTCTATATCAGGTTCCTTATCCCCTTCAAAACCTAAGAAAACTTCAAACGGTATATCATGGCCATCTTTTAACATATCTGCACCACACTCTGGGCATTTTTTATCTGGAAGGTCAATTCCAGCTCCAATAGATCCATCTGTTATAAACTCAGAGTGCTTGCATTTTGGACAAATATAATGTGGTGCTAATGGATTTACTTCAGTAATATTTGCCATGGTAGCTGCAAATGATGAACCTACAGAACCCCTAGATCCTACTAAATACCCATCTTTATTAGACTTTTCCACAAGCTCTTTTGCAATTATATATAAAACTGCATATCCATTTGAAATTATCGAATCTAGTTCCTTATCAAGCCTTGTTTTCACAATTTCAGGAAGTGGATTTCCATATATAGAGTAAGCTTTCTGATAAGTAGTATCTCTCAGCTTTTTATCAGATCCTTCTATTTTTGGAGGAAAAGTTTCATGAGGAATTGGCATTATATCATCAATTAATTCTGATATTTTTATAGTATTGTCAATTACAACCTCAGACCTTATTTTATCATCAAGATATGAGAACTCATCCAACATTTCATCAGTTGTTTTAAGATAGTAAAGTGGATTTTTCTCCTCATAATGAAAAAATTGACCCTTATGAAGAATATTTCTAAGTACATAATCTTTCTTATCCATATACCTTACAGAACCTGTTGCAACTACAAGCTTATTATGTTTTTCACCAAGCATAATTATCTTTTTATTAATATCTATAATCTGCTCTTTATTTCTTATTTCTCCTTTTTCTAAATCATCAGCAAAAACTCCCATAGCTTCAATTTGGAAGAAGTCGAAAAACTCACAAATTTCATCAATTATTTCTTCATCATAATTATCTCTTATAGCCTTAAATAAGAGACCATCCTTTCCTCCAGAACCAAGAATTAGACCCTCTCTATTTTCTTTTACAATATCAAAGGGTGTCTTTGCCTCCCTATAAAAGTACTTCATCCTAGATTCAGAAATTATCTTATATAAATTTTTAAGTCCAGTATAATTTTTTGCAAAAATTATAGAAGAAAAATCCTCATGTCTTGCAATTAACCAGTCTGTTTTAAATTTATTTATATTCAAAATTTTAATTTCTGGATCAAGGTCTTTCATTTTTTTAAAAAGTTTAATGAAGACTTTGGCTGTTGCTAAAGCATCATCACTTGCCCTATGATGGTTGAAGGCACTAAGTCCTAGCTTTTTAGCAAGCTTATCAAGGGAGAATCTTCCCATATCAGGAAATACTGCCCTTGCCATAGGAAGAGTATCCATATATACAGGCTTAAATTCATAGCCTAAATTTTCACAAGATTCTCTTATAAAACCTATATCAAAATCAGCATTTTGCCCAACAAGAATTGCATCTTTAGAAAATTCCAAAAATTTCGGTAGAACCTCATCAATTTTTGGCTTGTCCATTACCATTTCATTTTTTATACCTGTAAGCTCTACTACCTTATCAGGAATAATTCTTTCCGGATTAACTAGCTCATTGAAAACTTCTACAATCTCTCCATTAGAAATTCTCACAGCACCTATTTCTGTAATCTTATCAGAATACCTAAATAGTCCTGTAGTTTCAAGGTCAAACACTACAAAATCAGCATCTTTTATATCAAAAATATTGGAAATATCCTTTTTGTGATTGTTTGTAAGAATTCTTAAATCTCTATCTACGAGTAATAGCTCGCTTCCTGCAAGCATTTTAATATTATTTTTCTTAAGTTTACCATACATATCTGGCAAAGCTTGGAGGGTTTCAGTATCAGTTATACCACAAGCCTCATGCCCCCAAGATTTAAGTCTTGAAGCTAGCTGATCCATATCTACAAAACCATCTAAGTTTGTCATTTTTGTATGAATTTCTAGCTCTACTCTTTTTTTAGGATAAGTATCAAGTCTTAGTTTTTTAGTATCTTCAATCATAGAATTTACAGTAAAAACATCTTCATGAGCGTAGTTGTCATAGTTTAGTACGCCTTCAACTTGAACGTAAACACTATCCTTTAGCTTATCAAGTTTTGCCTTATTTTTTGGATTTACAAACATTTTACAAGCTATTGCATCACTTTCATCTTCAAGGTCAAATGAATAGATAAAATTGCCTCTTTTTGATTCAAAAATGTCTATGTCATACACTTCTCCCTTTAAAGAAAGATTAATTCCTTTTTTATCATATATGTCTTCTATCTTAAATAATTCAGATTTTATATTTCTGCCATATTTTAGTTTATCGAATGAATTTTTCTCTTCCTTTTTTTCTGTCCTTTGAGCCCTTGCATTTTGAATCATATACTCGAGTTCTATTTTTTTTCTATCTCTTAAACTCGTTTCAGAGCTTTCGTCCTTTTTAGGTTCAACTTTTATTGAAAGTTCTTTTGAATCTTTATTTTTATTATCCTGGTTTTTTTCATCAAATCTTTCCATATCATAGATATCATCATATAAACCATTATCAATATAAGCTGGTAGGGGTTGGTTTTCATAAAATTCATCTATAGATTCACTTATGTCTTTTTTAGCTTTAGTTTCTACAAAGTTTAAAGAAAGATTAGTATAAGAAAAATAATTTTCAAGTTTTTCTTTTATATTTTCATCACTTGCACCAACAATAGTAAGCTTAAGCTTATTTAATTTTTTAGAATAAGTAGCTTTTTCTATATAATGGTCAGTCTTACTTTGTATTAAAGAATTTAGGCTAATTTTCATCTTTATTATCTTTCAATATTTCTTCTATAAGTGTATCTACTATTTCTTCTTGCTTCACTTTTTTAAGTGTTATTCCCTTTTTAAATAAAAAACCATATCCATTTGCACAAGCTATACCATAATCAGCTTCTTTTGACTCTCCAGGCCCATTTACAGGACATCCCATTATAGCCACCTTAAGATTAAGTTTAAGACTTTCTAATCTTTGTTCAGCTTCTTTTACTATAGTGTCTAAATCTACTGTGGTTCTTGAACATGTAGGACAGGATACAAGATCTACTCCATCACGCCTTAAACCTAAAGATTTAAGTATAGTTTTGGCGGCCTTTAATTCTTCTAAAGGATCACCTGTTATAGACACTCTTATAGTATCTCCTATTCCATCTTTTAATAAAGAACCTATTCCTACAGATGATTTAACTAGGGCTTGGTAAAGTGGTCCTGCTTCTGTAACTCCAAGATGAAGCGGATAGTCACAAAGTTTTGATATTTTTCTATTAACATCAATCATTGTATTTACATCGGATGATTTTATTGAAATAACAATATCGTAAAAGTCTAAATCTTCTAATGTTTTAATTTCTTCAAGTGCAGAATATACTAATGAGTCAACATTTACACCATGGTATTTTTCAATCATATCCTTATGAACAGACCCTGAATTTACACCTATTCTTATTGGTATATCTTTATCCTTACACTTTTCTACAAGGATTTTAACTTTGTCAGAGCCACCTATATTCCCAGGATTAATCCTAAGACAATCACATCCATTTTCAACTGCAGCTATAGCAAGTTTATAATCAAATTGAATATCTGCTACGAAAGGTAGGTTAGTTCTTTTTTTAATCTCACCTATCGCCTTAGCATCTTCTATAGAATTTACAGCAGATCTTGATATATCACATCCTGCTTTTTCAAACGCATTGATTTGTTCTACAATCTCATCTATATTCTTAGTTTTTTTTGTTGTCATTGATTGAATAGAAATAGGAGATCCTCCGCCTATGGCAACATCTCCTACATACACTTTTCTTGTTTTTTTCAATTTTTACTCCTTTAAAATAAGTTTATAATGTCTTTTATTGTTACTATTAAAATTAAAGATAAAAGAAGGACAAATCCAACTATTGTTACTCTTTCTTCAAGTTTTTTATTGATTTTTTTCTTTGTTATCATTTCATATAGAGATGTAAATAACTTTGAGCCATCAAGAGCTGGAATAGGTAAAAGATTAAAAAATCCTAAATTTACTGATATATAGGCAAGAAAAAATAATATATTCATTAAACCTAAATTAACTTGCCTTCCCATTTCCTTAACAACTCCAACTGGACCTGAAAGGGCATTAAAAGAAAGTTTACCTGTAAAAAGATTTTTAAGTATTGAAAAAAGCATCCCTATCATTTGAAAAACTTGTTTTATGCCAAGACCAATAGCTTCTATTAAAGATACATCTCTCGGTTTTGGTGTGATACCTAATAAAGGCATATCATTTTCAAATTTTGGATTGATTTTCTTTTCTATAATATCACCGTCTCTTTTAACCCTAACTGACACTTCCTTATCCTTAGAATTTGTCTTATAATAAGTAGTTAATATTTCTGATATATCTGAAAATTCATTTACTTTTATCCCTGCTATCCCTATAATCTCATCATTGATTTCAAGACTTTCTTTTGCCGGTGAATTTTCTGTAAATCCACCAATTGAATTTGAAGCTATACCAGTATTAAAAACTACAAAAGTAAAAATAAAAGCTGCAAATATCAGATTAATAAGAGGACCTGCAAGAATAGTTAAAAATCTTTTATAAGCTGGTGCCTTATCAAACGACCTCTCATCATCACTAGTATCATCTTCACCTTCCATAGCACAATAACCACCTATAGGTAATAAATTTATAGAATATAAGGTTTCTCCCTTTTGTTTAGAAAAAATTTTAGGTCCCATACCTATGGCAAATTCATTTACCTTTATCCCACTTTTCTTAGCAACAATAAAATGTCCAAATTCATGAATTAATATCAAAAATAAGAACATTATTATAGATATAATTATTGATTTCATCTTCTCTCCTATATAAGGGTAAATAAGAACATACAAGGGCTTATAAATAAAATAGAGTCAAATCTATCGAGTATGCCCCCATGTCCAGGAATTAAGTTACCATAATCCTTTATCCCACATTTTCTTTTTATAAATGAAGCTACCAAGTCACCTGTCTCAGAAAGGATTGCTGAAACTATGGTAAATAAAACGACCAATAAAAGACTTTGTTCGAAGCCTATTATTTTTATATAAATTAAATTCAATAAAATAGCTCCAAATACTCCACCAATAAAACCTTCTAAAGTCTTATTAGGAGATATTTTCTCAATTGCCTTAATTTTAGTTTTTCCAATACTTACTCCAAAAATAAAGGCAAAAGTATCAGAACCCCAAGCTATAACATATAGCATATATAGATATCTAACATCCCTTATACGAATTGCATTTGACATAAATATAGATATATAGGTAACTACAAAAAGAAGGGCAAAAAAATCTTGCATCTTAAACTTTTTGTTAAATATCATAAATACAAATATAGATATAAGAATGGCAATAATACCTACTATAAATATATTAGGATCTCCAAAATAGGCGTTTACCATAAAAAATGCATTAATTATTAGAGCAAATCTTTTTGGAACATTATAGTCTATATTTCTTAATGCTTGTATAAGCTCATATACTGCTATAGATGAAAAAATAGTAAAACCTACAGCAAAGTATGGTCTTCCAAAATATGTTATAAGAATTAAGCAAATTAAAATTAACCCCCCTCCAAAAAGTCTTTTAGCTAGGTTCATTCAATCCTCCAAATCTCCTATCACGTCCTAAATAAGAATCAATAGCCTCATCTAAGTCTTTGTATTTAAAATCAGGCCATAGAGTTTTTGTAAAATAAAATTCTGTATAGGCAAGCTGATATATTAAGAAATTTGAAATTCTTAAGTCTCCACCTGTTCTTATTAAAAGATCAGGATCTGGCATGTTTTTAGTATAAAGATAAGATGAAATAGTATTTTCATCTATATTATTAAAATCTAAACCATCCTTAGCCATATCTTTAAAAGCCTTAACTAGTTCACTTCTTCCACCATAGTTTATTGCCATATTTAAAACAAGACTTTTGTTATTTTCTGTGAGTTTACACACATCAAGACAGGACTTTATAGTTTTATCTGGCAATTTAGATATATCTCCAATAATATTTAATTTTACATCATTTTCCATTAGCAAATTTGTTTTATCTTTTATAAATTTTGCTAATAATTTCATTAAATAATTAACTTCAATTTTAGGTCTTTTCCAATTTTCTGTAGAAAAGGCATATAAGGTGAGGTATTTTATACCCCTTTTTTTTGCATAAAGTGCTATATCTACAACATTTTCTGAGCCTTCTTTATGTCCTAAAGATCTTGAAAGTGATCGTTTTTCAGCCCACCTTCCATTTCCATCAAGAATTATGGCCAAATGTTCAAGTTTTTTCTTATCTTTCATCAAGTCCTCTTCCCTTTTTTTATTTCTTACTTTAAATTATACCATAAATGTATTCTAAAAAATGGCATAAAAAAATGCAGGTATTAGCCTGCACTTTTATGAGTATGTTTAAAATTATTAAAATATTAAATAAATTATTTTATTTCAATAGTTTTTTTAGATTTGTCTTTATTTAATTTAGGAAGTTTAATTTCTAGAAGTCCATCACTAAGATTTGCTTCAATATTTTCAGAATCTATATTTTCAAAATGCATTGTTCTTGTCATCTTAGATGATCTTCTTTCCCTATGGATATATTTTTCCTCATTATTAGAATCATCTTTTTCTTCTGTTTTCTCTGCACTAAGTGTTAACCTATCATCATCAAGTTCAATGTTTATATCATCTTTTGTAAATCCTGGCATTTCAGCTATAACTTTATATGATTCATCATCCTCTTTTATATCTACCTTAAAAGTAGTATTATTTACCAAAGATGATCTTCTATCATTTCCATTAAAGAATGAATCAATCATATTATAGAAGTCATTAAAATTATTGTCTAAAAAACCATAGTCATATTTCTTTAAATTTGCCATATTGTCCTCCATCAAATTATTTTTCCATATTGTTTAGCAGTCATGCATCTCAACTGCTAATATTAATATACTATGAAGGTCAGAGAAAGTCAAATTTAAATTTAAAAAAACGCAATTATTGGAAATTACGTTTTTACAAAAGATAAAAGCATATCTAATATGACTGTGATAAACATTTATTCCTAGAAAAATTGATACTATATTATAAAAATCTTTCCATAATTCCATAAGCTATTACCATATTAACTAATATCGTTTATTAAAATTAGAGCCTTATATAAATTCTAAAAGATCTTACCAACTTGCTCATTTATAACAATTAACGGTGATATATAGTAAACTAACAGCTTAAAAATCCATCTCATAGCTGATTATTATATAGTCTAATTTAGGATATCAATTAAGATACGATTTTCCAGCAGTTTTTTCGATATGATTTATTATTTAAATACTTATCTCCTTCTTTTTCCATTAATAGATTGAAGATTTTGCTTAAGATAGACTTGAAAATTTTATTATCAACTGATTACTTAATTATGTATTAATATCTTCTTAATTAATTGTAAAATGATTTTTACATAACTGGATTAATGTATCCAATTTCCATTGCTTTATTATAAGCTTCAACTATATTCTTGGCTCTCAACTTATCATAGATATTAGCTATATGATTATAAAGAGTTCTCTCGCTTATGAATAACTTCTTTGCAATCTCCTTTTTACTTTCTCCTTTTATTAACTCTTTTAATACTTC